>CAZQBW010000009.1:0-1800 GCA_964591515.1 uncultured Clostridia bacterium | reverse complement strand
GAGACCTGAGCAACGAGTTCAGTCGTGCTCAGTGAACCGAAGCAGTGCGATGTAGCGCTCAGCAGGCACGACCGCAAGGAATGTCCCAAGTCTGGGACCGCGAGTCGCTCCGAACACCAGTGCGTACACGATCTGGAAAAACCGCTTCTGCGCGGCGCCCTGCTCCTTGTCCGTCTGACCCTCGCGCTTCGGAATCGCGTAGACCGCCTCGGTCGCTTCTTCGATCGTGAATGTCGGGTTCTTCTCAAGCCATTCGACGAGCGATCTAATCCACGCCCGCTCATCATCGGCAACGGTCGCCCAGGCAGCGTCGTTTCGAGACTCGCGAATCACGATCCGCTGCGCCGGCATGAACCGCTCGAGCCAGTTCTCGGCCCTGTGAAGCCGCTCTTCGAAGTCAGCCTTCGAGTATGGCGTGCCCATCGTCTCGAAAATGCGCTCGAGCGCATCCGCATTTCCCTGGACGATCCCGCAGAAACCCGTGAGCTGCCGGAACGGGACCGGTCGCAACTGCCGATCGCGCGTTCGCGCGAGTTCGAGCGACCGTGTGTCTGTCTCGACCTGCGGGTCGCCGACGAGCGCGCGATCGAACTCGTCGTACATTCGCAACACCTGGTCATCGACCGCCACGTCGAACGACTTCATCGGCGCGACGCGCGCATACATCCAGAGCATCACTTCGGGCTGGTAGATCGTGAGCAGGTCCGCTGGCGTCAACAACAGGCCGGTGGACCCGCTCATCTTGCCCGTCAGTCCCTTGATGCCGATGAACTCGTACGGCTGGGGCACCGGCGGCTCGTAGCCGTAGACCCTCCGCGCGATCTCGCTCGAGACCTCGAAGCTGCCGCCCGCCGTCGCGTGGTCCTTCCCGAACGGCTCGAAGACCACGCCCTCGTGACGCCATCGCATCGCCCAGTCCACTTTCCAGGGCAGCTTGACGTTGTTGGCCACACGCAGGTCGAGCGTTTCCTGGTGGTGACAGGCGCTGCAAGCGACTCGAAGCTCGGTCTGAGAGCCAGTTACGAGGACGGCTCTAGTCAGGTCGCGGTTGCACGAGCTGCAGTAGACTGTAATAGGAACGAATATTTCGCGGTCTACTATGTTGGCATCCTGTGTCCGGAACGACGAGATGATGTCGTAGATGAGGTGTCGGGCCGCAACCGCCTCGAGAATCGCGTCACGATACACGCCGCTGGGATACTTCACGGACTGTCGGAGGATCTCGATCTCGGTCTCGACGCCGAGGTCGATCAGCGCCCCCTCGAACTCCTTCTCGAACCGGTCGGCATAGGATTCGAACTCCCCGAGCGGATCGGGCACGCTGGCAAGCGGCCGCCCCAAGTGCTCTTCGAAAGACTCGGGAATCTGCATCCGCTTCGCGCGTTCCTCGAGCCACGACGGCAACCCTGCATCGCCAGCGGTCTTCGGGCGCGGGATCTTGCGCAGCCGGTCGTAGTCGTCCCACGAATGAATCAGACGCACACGCTTGCCGCGATCCTTTAGCGCCCTGCCTACGAAGAGAATCGTCGCGATGTCGCGCACGTTGCCGATGTGGATCGACCCCGACGGGCTGATCCCAGAAGCGCACGTGTAAACGTCGACGTCCGGTCTCGCCGAGATCAGCTCTTCGGCTGTCCTGTCCGCCCAGTGAAGCATTCGCGAGTTCCCTCCGAAAAAAAGGGCAGGCTACCGGGCGGGTCATTGCCCGTCAAGCTTTGGATCTTTGCGCCTTTGCGAGTCCTTGGCGTCTTTGCGAGAAAGTCGGCTCGAGAGCGCGCTTTTCTCGCAAAGACGCCAAGG
>CAZQBW010000008.1:0-49079 GCA_964591515.1 uncultured Clostridia bacterium | reverse complement strand
GCGGTACCGCGGGTCGCGTGTGCTCGTTGCACTCGCCCCCGCGACCCACGGCTATATTCTTCGACCGCTCCGCGGTCGAAGCGCCGCTTTGGATGACCGCCAAGAGCGGCGCTTCGCTCCGCACTCCGAGGCGCTTCGCGTTATGAGCGAGACCAGGTCCCCTAGTCGTCGCCGCGCCTCTTGATCCCGAACTTCTCGAGACGGTACTGCAGGGTCCTGAACGACAGGCCCAGCAGCTTCGCCGCTCGCGTGATGTTCCAGCCGGACTGCTCCATGGCCTGGATGATCAGCGACCGCTCGAGGTCCTCGAAGCTGATGCCTTCCGGCGGCAGCTTGAACGCAAAATTCGTCGAGGGCTCGTTCGCCTGCCTGATTTCGACCGGAAGGTCCTCGACCTCTATGCGATCGGTCTCGGCGAGAAGGATGGCACGCTCCACGGCCGACTCGAGCTGGCGCACGTTTCCGGGCCAGCCGTATTCGAGCAAAAGCTTGCGAGCGTCCCCGGCAACGCCGCGGAACCGGCGGCCCTCGGCGGCCGAGTGCTTCGCGACAAAGAAGTCGACGAGGGCGAGAATGTCGTCGCGACGCTCGCGCAGCGGCGGGATCACGATCGGGATGACGTTGAGCCGGTAATAGAGATCCTCCCGAAACCGGCCGTCCTTGACCATCGCCTCAAGATCCCGATTCGTGGCGGCAATCAGCCGCACGTCGACCGGGACCGGCTTGGTTCCTCCGACACGTGTGACCTCCCGTTCCTGCAATGCTCGAAGCAGCTTGACCTGCATTGCGGGACTGACATCGCCGATCTCGTCCAGAAACAGCGTGCCGCCCGATGCGGTCTCGAAGAGTCCCTTCTTCTGTGCATTCGCGCCGGTGAACGACCCCTTTTCGTGGCCGAACAGCTCGCTCTCGAGCAGGTTCTCATTGAGCGCGGCGCAATTCACCGCCTGAAACACGTTCGATGACCTCGGGCTCGCCTGATGGACAGCCCGGGCAACCTTCTCCTTGCCGGTGCCCGACTCGCCGCGCACGAGCACGGTGGACGACGAGCCGGCGACCTTCAGGATCATCCGCTTGACGCGCTCGATGGCGTCGCTCGCGCCGATGATGTCGTTGTCCAGCTGATGCAGGCCGGCGAGCGCCTCGCTGACCGTTCGCAGGAGCGTCTCCTGATCCACCGGCTTCTCGAGGTAGTCGTAGGCGCCCGACCGAAGGGCCTCCTTCACCGAATCCACCGAGCCGTACGCCGTGATCATCACGACTATCACGGACGGTTCCCGCGCCACGAGCTCCTTGAGCAGTCCGAGCCCGTCCATCCCGGTCATGTTGTAGTCGGTCAGGACGAGATCCACGGCCGACTCTTCGTAAAGCCTCAACGCAGCCTGTGCGCTCGCCGCCGAGATCACCTCGTAGCCGGCGTCCTCGAGGATGAGCTGATAGAGCTCGCGTTGGTTCTTCTCATCGTCGACGACGAGGATTCGATTGCGTTTCGTGGTTTCGGTCGGGGTCATGTGTTCGCTGGCGCCGGTCGCTCCGTATCGAGAATCTGCGCTTCCGCGCTCGGGAGTTCCACCTCAAAGGTCGTGCCGGATCCGGGCGCACTCGATGCGCTGATGCGACCGCCGTGCTCCTCGACGATCTTCTTCGTTACGGCAAGTCCGAGGCCGGTGCCCGTTTCCTTCGTAGAGTAGTAGGGCTCAAAAACCCGGTCAAGCGCGTCGGTCGGGACCCCGTGACCCGTATCGGCAATGCGGACGATCACGCGATCGTCCGCAACACGAACCTTTACGTTGAGCGTGCCTCCGTCCGGCATCGCCTGCACCGCGTTTATGACGATGTTCGAAAAGCACGACGTCATCTTCTGGACGTCCGCCATTATTTCGACCGGCCCGGGCGGAATGTCCGCTTCGATTCGGACTCCCTGTGCGTCTGCCTGCGCTCTCACGATCTCGAGAACTTTAAGGATTCCCGATGAAAGGTCGTACGTTCGCTTGCTCAAATTCGCAGGTCTTCCGAAGTTGAGCACGTCGGTCACCAGCCTGTTCAGCCGACCGGTTTCCTCCTTGATCGTCCCAAGCAGCTGGTCGAACGCCTGCCGATCGGCAGGCTCGGCCGGCGGGTACTTGGATCGAACCCGGTCGATCGACAGATTGATGAAGTTGAGCGGATTGCGGACTTCGTGCGCGATGGCAGACGTCAGGCGGCCAATCACGGCCGCTCGTTCCGCGTTGTTCAGCCGGTCCTCGAGCTCGGCCTTGGCCCTGAGACCGTCGAGCATCGTGTTGAACGTGCGTCCAAGCTGACCCACTTCGTCGCGTCGCGTTACGTGCACGGCGAAGTCGAGGTCGCCACGAGCCACGCGCTCTGCAGCCTCGGAAAGCTGGCTGATCGGCCTCGAGAATCGCCAGACCAGAAGCACTGTAAGGCCGACGGCGAGCGCAAAGACCCCTAGTGTCAGCTTCCAGCGCACACCAGCCGTACTCTCGACGACGTCCGCGACCTCACGCTGCGACCTGTCGATCGTCGCCAGCACCTGACGGTTGGAAACCACGATCGCAATCCACTGCGACTGCTGTTCTCCTCCTACCGTATCCCGTGTCCGGACGCGAACCCAGTAGGTCTCGAGGGCGTCATCCGGCGCGGACGGACTCCCCAGCAGCCCGGCAGCCGGATCGCCCGGTTTCACGAGACCTAGGGGAAGGTCGCCAGTGACGACCGGAAGCTCGATCTTCTTGTCGCGCAGTTCCTTTTCGGTGCTGTCGTAGATCACCCCATCGTCGAGCACGATGAGGATTCGACGGATCCGCTCGCGGTTGATCGCGTTGGCGTACTCCGGCTTGTCGAGGATCTCGTCGATGTACGCGCTCTGGTTCAGGCTCATGAGCGCGAAATTCGTGGCCTGCGTGACATCGGTCAGGTGCGCCGAGAATGTCTCGTTCACCGTAACCTTCTGTCGACCGAGGGCGTCCTGAACCTCACGCTGGGCGCGTTGATTCAGGTACAGGATCAGTCCGAGGGTCGCGAGCAGAAGCGCCGTCATGACGACGATCAGTCGTACACGAAAGCTGAACCAGATGGGTCGCTCGTAGTCAGTCATCGTCTTGCCGAGATCGGGCGTACCGGGCCGGTGGGATGCCGGAGACGGTCCATCAGGTTGGTGCGCGGCGAAGCAAATGTAAAGCCCCGCAAGGTCTGCAGACCCGGCGGGGCTTTGAACGAACGAAGTCGAGTGCGACTCAGGCGGCCCTGACGGCGGCCGCGTCGATGCCCTTCAGAACCTCGAGTGCCTTCTTGAGCTGGACGTCCTCCGCAGCAGGCGGCTTCGGAGCAGGCTTCACAACGGGACGCTCGTCGGGCGTTGCGGGCTGCTCGTCGTCCTGGTCTTCAGGAACGACGATCTCGGGGACTGCACGCTTGACCTCGACGCTCGGAGCGACGCCTTCTTCGATGAACGGCTTGCCCGACGCCGGGGCGTACTTGGCGACAGTGATCAACATTGCACCGCCGTCTCTAAGCTTGAACAACTCGAGCTCGACGCCGGCGCCGAACGTCCGCTCGCCGACCACGTCACCCCGCTTGGCCGCAAGAACGGACGAAGCGACAACTTCCGCAGCCCCAGCCGACGATGGATCCACGATGACAGTCAGAGGTCCCTTGAATCCGACAAGCGCTGCCTGCGCTTCAATCGCGGCACCTTCGACGCCGCCACGGCCGATCTTGCGGCCGAGCACACCGGATCCGACGAATATGTTCGCCACGTTCGCACCGTCCTCGAGCGTTCCAGTCGCACATCCACGGAGATCGAGCACCAGGCGATTCATTCCCTTGCCGCTAAGCTGATCGATCGCGGATCGGACTTCGGCGGCCTTGCCGGTAGAGAGCGACGTCACGCCGACGTATCCGACACCGGGTTCGATCATTCGTGATTCGACTGCAGGCGCGACGACAGGTCCGTTCGTGAAGGTCACGGTCAGGGACTGGCCAGCCCGGAAAAGCTTGACCTCATGAGGACCGTTCGTCACGTCCGTCAGCAGCATCTCGGCGTCGTAAAGGCTCATGTCACGAGTCGGAGCCTTGCCGATGTACTCGATGATGTCACCGGTCGCGATTCCGGACCGTTCAGCCGGCGACCCCTTCCAGCACGAGACCACGTACACGTAGCCGCCATACTTCGAGAGAGCCATTCCCCCGACCGCGTGAACCCCGTGCTCGACGGGCACATATCCCGCAACCTGTGCTGGCGTCAGATAGGCGCTGTACGCATCGAGTCCGTCTGCGAGTCCGCGCAGTGCCCCGGTTCGGACGCGCTCCATGTCGGGTTCGTCGACGTAATCCTTCGAAATCCGGTAGAGGACCTCGTCGAAGATACGAAGCTGAGCCCACTGGTTGCCCTTGGCGGTTGCGCCGCGGTCCCAGGGGAATCCGCCAGCGATGGCATAGAAGGCGACACCCGCGGAGAGCATGACGATAGCTATTCGTATCTTAGCCGACATAAGTGAGGAGGAACTCCTTCGCCCGAGAATACGCCCTGAAAGTGTACCGTGCCCTGAAAGAGGGGTGCAAGAAATCGTTCCGGACGCAAGCGGATACGTCCGCGGACCGTCCGTGTTTCAGCGCGGGACGCCGTCACCGCGAGCAGTTGCGTCTGTGCTATCCTCACCCGGTCGCTCGGAACTCCGATGCTGCCCATCCTCCTTCGAATCGGCCCCTTCGCGATCGCCACTCACGACGCCTTCGTATTTCTCGGAGTCGTGGTCGCGCTGTGCGCTTTCCTTTTCGACGCCCGCAGGCGAGGGGTGCTCGACGAGCGACTCGGCTGGATCGCGATCGGTTCGCTTCTGACCGGCGCCATCGCCGCCAAGCTCAGCACGCTCTGGGCCTTTTTCGGCACTTCGCCCGAGTCGTCGATGCTGTCAGCGCTGGTGTTGACTGGAAAGAGCATTCTCGGCGGTCTGGCTGGCGCCTACGTGGGTGCCGTTATCACGAAGCGAATCGTCGGATACCGGGAATCAACTGGAGACGTCTTTGCGCCGGCAGTCGCCCTCGGTCTCGCGGTGGGACGCATCGGCTGCTTCCTGAGCGAACAGGTCGGGACTCCCACGTCGCTTCCCTGGGGCATCGCCGTCGACACTGAAACCTCCTCGCGCGTGCCGATGTGCGCCCAATGCGCGCCGGGCGTGCCGATGCACCCGTCATTTCTGTATGAGGTCGTCTTTCACGCGGCCATGTTTCCGGTGCTTCGCAGGCTCGACGGTCTAGTTACCGTGCGGGGAGACGTGTTCAAACTGTATCTGCTCGCGTACGGTGTCTTCCGCTTCGCCGTCGAATTCGTGCGCGGCAATCCGCCAGCCGCGTTCGGACTCTCGTTCTCACAGCTATTCCTCGTCCCTGCGACGATGCTCCTCCTGATCTACTTCGGGCGACAGCTCCTCTCGAGAGCGTACGCCGTGCCATCGTTCGATCGCGCTGCCTAGAAACCAACATGCACGACGAAGAACTCATCGAGCGGCTCCGGCAATACCTCGAGCAGAACCGCTCCACTTACACAATCGACGCGCTGCGAAAGAAGCTGATCGCCGAGGGCGTTCCTGCCAATGCCGTCGATCTCGCGATCGCCCAGACCTTTCCGAACGCCTATGCAACGCCGGGCAAGGAGCCGCCCGCGGCGCCGTCGAAAGGATGGAGCGTCATGACCATCCTCCTTCTCATCGGGGGGTCGGCCATCTTCAATGCGGCGCTCATCTTCGGGGGCGGCCTGCTGATGATTACCAACGAGGTCTGGGCGATTCCGGTCATGCTTGGCGGAGGCCTCATTCTCGTCGGCGAAATTGCCGGCGCCATCATCGTCTCGCGCCGGAACTCGTCGGTTACGCTCGGCCTGATTCTCGGAATCGTCGCCACGCCGCCGCTGGTCATGCTGATTCTCGCCGGCACCTGCTTCGGTCTTCTTCTGTACTACGGCTAACCGCTTTAGAGGAGACGCACGTGCCTGGAATGCCGCTCAGACCCGACCGGGTGATTCGTTACGTGACGGCTTTCTGTCCGCTCTGTCACGAATCCGACCCGGAGCGTCCGCTCGATCGGGTGGAGCGCCTGGCAGGATATCTGGCCGAGGAAAACGGCCGCGTCTGGCTCGTGCGAGGCTGCCCGCGCCACGGCCGTGTGAAAACGATGTACGACGAGTCGTCCGAGATCCTCGCGTATCTCGAGCGCTGGACGGCACCGACGAAGGTGCATGCGCCCGACTCGGCCGGCAACTTCGATCCCGTCCCGGCGGCATATCTGCGGGGTCTTGGCGAGATGCAGACCCAGCACACGTGCATCCTGCTCGAGGACATCACGCAGTCGTGCAATCTCTGCTGCCCCAACTGCTTCGCTTCCTCGTCGCCCTCGCTTGACGGGGTCGTGCCGATAGAGCGCGTCCTCGAGAACATCGACCGCCGGCTCGGGCGCGAAGGCGGCCAGCTCGACGTACTGATGCTGAGCGGGGGCGAGCCCACGGTCCATCCGCATTTCGCAGAGCTGCTCGACAGGGTTCTCGAGCGGAACATCGTCCGCGTGCTCGTGAACTCGAACGGTATCGAGATCGCACAGAATGACGGACTGCTTCGACAACTCGCCTACTACAACACTCGAGTCGAGGTGTACCTGCAGTTCGACGGACTGCGGCTCGAGACGCATCGCTTCCACCGGAACGCGGATCTGCGCTCCATCAAGCGACAGGCGGTCGAGCGGCTCAGCGATGCGGGCGTGTTCACTACGCTGACGATGACGGCGACGCTGGGCGTCAATGACGACGAAATCGGTGACGTCGTGCGCCTCGGGATGGAGACACCGTTCGTCGGCGGAATCTCGATCCAACCGCAGTTCGGCTCCGGGCGTGCGACGGCGATAGACCCGGCGGACAGACTGACCCACACGGGCGTCCTGGCACGTCTGGGTCCCCAGACGGCAGGAGTGGTTACCTGGCGCGACCTGACCGCGCTTCCCTGTTCTCATCCACACTGCTGCAGCGTCGGCTACATGCTGCATACCGACAGCGGGGAGTGGCGATCGCTGGTCGGCATCATCGGTCACGAGCGTCTTCTCGAGAATCTCGATCTCGTTAGCAACCGGATCGCCGATCGCGAGATTCCTGCTCAGCTTCGTGACCTGGTCAAGCAGTCACTTCTCGGCCTGCTCAGCGAACAGTCGTCGCTCACGCACCCGACCATCACCGACATGTTCCGCAACATCTGTGAAAACTGCGACCTCGGCCTCAGCACGATCCTGCGAGTTGCCGGCAACGCCCTCACCGGCCGCAGCGACCGGCTGCGCGAGATGCTGGCCCGTCGAATCAAGCGCATCACGGTGAAACCGTTCATGGACATGAACACAATGCTGGAGGAGCGCCTGCTTCAGTGCTGCGTTCACGTCGGCACCGAAGGCGACCGCGGCGACCAGTGCGCTCCGTTCTGCGCCGTTCAGGCCTGGCCACGACTCCGACGCACAGTACTGGCCGAGCGCGTCGGTTCCGAAACTGCGGCAGCCCGGCGGTAAGTGGCGGTCACACCGCCCTGGCCACCGCAGTCAGCGTTGCGCCACCGGTGACACGCAGCGCGAGCTTCACGAACGGAGCCGCCGCGTAGTACCTCGCCCTGCCGAACGGAGCTGACGCCACGACTAACCTCGTCTTCAAGCTCTGTTTCAGGGCGTGCGGATCGTGCGTCTCGGACCTCGTCAACATCTCCTCGATTCGAAACCCGCACTCGTCCAGCAGTCTGGAGAGCTGGGATTCGCCGAAGTGCCACCGATGCCGCGGCACGTCCAGGGCGAACCAGTCGGGCCCGAATCGAACCGCCTGCCAGCTGTAGAAGTCCGGCACCTGGACGACCACGATGCCTCCGGTCGACAGCAGTGTCCGTGCCCGAGCCAGAACCTGACGCGGCGTCGCCACGTGCTCGAGTGACGCCCAGAACGTGACGACGTCAAACAGCGGATTCGGTAGCGGCAAGTCGTCGAGGCGACCGGTCAGCACACGATCTCCCCCAAGCGCGCGGTCCGCAGCCGCGGCCGACCGCTCGCTGATCTCCACACCGGACCGGTCCCATCGTTTCGGATCGAGCGCTCGCAAAAAGAAACCCGACCCGCAACCGACGTCCAGCAGCCGACCGCCACCGGGAGCGATGCGATCGACGACGTCGGTCTTCTCTCGCTGCGACCGTCGAAGCCACTCGTCCGTCGGCTCGGCACCCTCTCCCCAATATCCATCCGGATAGAAGCGGCCGAGGTCGCTATCGTCGGCCGGCGGCCACGTAACCCCGAGTCCGCAACCGCGACACTTACGGATCTCGACGGGTTCGGCTGCGATTCCCAGGCGATCGGCAGCGGCGAAGAGCAGCTCTGTCTCGCAACTACCGCACACCGGGCAGCAAAAGGTTGAATCGCTCACGACGCCGAGTATACCGAACGACGGTCGACCTCCCGTCGACAGGAGAGGCGTTGCCGTACAGAGAACACAGAGTCGCCGAGAGCACAGAGTGACAGCGGGATCTGTGCTCGCTGTGGACTCCGTGTCCTTTGTGACTCTGTGCTCTCTGAAGGCAACGCCTCCTTTCCTGCCTCGTACGATCCCGGCATGTGGTACAGAGTTCTGCCGATGCCGACTATTCATGATGGAAGGAATACGCCTTCGATGTCATCCGACTGGAAGCCCCCGGTCTTCGATCCGGTTCGCTACTGCATTTTCACGACCGTCGCCCTTCTGGCGTGGGTTTTCGGTGCACCCGTTATCGTGATGCTTATGAGCGCCATCGGCCTCTTCCTCTACGTCAATGCCTACCAGAAAGGACTTCGGAGGACGGCGTGCTTCCTGCGCGATCCGCTAATCGCGATCGCCTACCTTACCTTCGCCTTCGTGGCCGGGATCACGGCGATGGTGTTGTTTCTGGTGCATCGGCTGTCGTAGCGCCGCGTCCCCTCACCACATCGATCGTCGTGAACCGAACCACCCGCCCCCGGGTCAACTCGAACACGATGATCTCGACGACTGCACCGAGAAGAGACGCTCCAAGCAGTATGAGAGCCACGCGAGGTGACGAGGATCCAGGCCGCCAGACCGAGTTGATCAGCAGCGTCAGATTCCATTCCGCCGGACCCGTCGACATTCTCGAGACGGCGTTCATCAGAATCCAGCTTGTGAACGCCGCGATCGAAGCGAACGGAAGCTTCAGGGCGTTGCTCGCGACGCTCGACCCTACGAAACCGCGACTCGCGAACGCCGCCGTCAGGTAGCCCAGGGCGAAGTAAGCCGGCGCCACGATGTAGTTTCCAATCGCGCCTGCCTTGCTCGGACCGATCGACGAAACCGCGCCAATGGCGATGCCGAATGCGACGGCGGCAGCGATACCGATCGCCGACCCTTCCCCGAAGTCCGGCTCGAGCTCACGCACCTGCTTTACGATCTCCTGCTCGTGATTCTGGTAGGAGTTGACGCACGGCTCACAAAGCAGCGCCGGAACGCCGTCGGCGAGGAAGATGCCGAGCTCGCTCGGCCGCGCGCACAGCTCGCAGACTCGCTCCAGCGTGGGCACGTGATCGCGCATGGCCGCGATCACTCCGTCGAGAACGCGTTCGATCCGCCCGATCGAAGGCGGAAACAGGTCGTAGGGTAGCCGGACGAGCACGGTGCCATCCGCCAGGAAGATCGTCCGTCTGATGCGGCGCGGAAGCCTCCGGCGACGGCCGAAGGCCTCGAGTAGTGCGGGATTGCGGAGCAGATCGTCCCGAAACCCCAGAACCGTGTGGCGCTGGGGAAATCGAATCAGCAGGTCGACGCTGCTGCGATTCAGCGTCCAGGTCGAGCCGATTGCGACAAGATAGCCGTCACGGTCTCCTACAAGCGCCTTTAGTCGCGTCCCGAGCAGCGCCTTCCGGAAAACCGGCACGAACCCGAGCCTCTCCGCGATCCGCCGCCAGCGACCCTTGAGACTGCCCGGAGTTACGTCCATGGCGTGGGATTCTCGCGCACTTGCGCGTCGCGGCGAAGCCCGGTCGACTCCGTGAGCTCTGTGACTCCGTGCTCTCTGTACGGCTACGCCAGTGCCGTCGGCATACAAAGATCACAGAGTCACGGAGCTCACAAAGCTACTTCCGGTTCGTCGACGATGTATTCGTAGAGTTCGTATTGTCCGACTTTGGCGGCAACCCGAGTGCGGCGCGCGTCGTCAGGTAGGCCCGAGTGATCGCAACCGGCTCGGCCGGCCGCTCCCTCAGCTTCGGATCGTCGCGCCGCGTCGGAGCGTTGGCGATCAGTGCGACGGTGTTCATTCCATCGATGACACGACCGAAAATCGAATACTGGCCGTCGTAAGCCGGCTCGTCGCCGAGACAGATGAAGAACTGGCTCGTGGCGCTATCCTTGTTGTCGCCCTTGCGGGCCGCCGACACGATCCCGCGAGTATGCTTGATCGCCGTCGTGAACTCGGCCGGAATCGTCGGCTGTCCTGGCTGGCCCAATCCGTCATCGGAAGGATCGTCGTCCTTCGAATTCGGATCGCCGCCCTGGATGATCTTTCCCGGGATGATGCGATGGAACCGGGTGCCGTCGAGCGATCCGCCCGAGATCAGTCCCTGGAACGCGGCAACGTGCTTAGGTGCGTATTCGGGAAGGAACTCGATGACGATGCGCCCGTAGGCGGTCTCGAAAACGGCCACCTGGTCGCCGGCGCTGCACGACGTCACTCCGACGCCAAACAGGGCAATCGAAAGGGAAAGAACACAGGCACGAAGGATCACGAGGGTACTCCTGTCACAGATTTCATTCGAAGCGAGACGACACTTTACCGGGGAACGGTTCCGACCCTAGCCGGCGAGCATCTCCTTCAGCAGGTCGTTGGCAATCTTCGCATTCGCCTTCTTGTCGGTTGCCTTCATTATCTGTCCGACGAAGAACCCGAAGAGCGCTTCCTTGCCCGAACGGTACTGTTCGAGCTGTTTCGGATTGGCGGCAATGATTCCACCAACGATCTCTCTCAGGACATCGACGTCGTTGATCTGGCCGCCACCCAACTCTTCGACCAGCTCGGCGAGCGGAGTCGTGGTGTCGACCAGCTTCGGCAGCAGCTCCTTCGCCTGAGCTCCGGAGATACGCCCGCCGTCGACCTCCGTTATCAGCTCGGCAAGACGGGCGGGCGACACCGGCGAGTCGTCGACCTCGATCTTGCGCGCATCCAGCTCGCGCAACAGCTCGTTCTTGATCCAGTTGGCGCTCGAACGGGCGTTGCCGCAGGCCTTGACCGTCTCCTCGAAAAACCGCGCCAGGGCGCGCGAGCCCGTGAGCACGACCGCATCTTCGTGGCTGAGACCATATTCGTCTCCGAACCGCCGACGTAGCGCTTCGGGCAGCTCGGGCAATCCTGCCCGGATTTCCTCTATCGTGGCCGGATCCACGCGAAGCGGCGGAAGGTCAGGCTCGGGAAAGTAGCGGTAGTCGTGCGCGTCTTCCTTCGTCCGCATCGTGTACGTGCGGTTTTCGCGCTCGTTCCACAGCCTGGTCTCCTGAACGATCTCGCCGCCTGCCTCGATGACCGCGATCTGACGGTCGATCTCGTACTCGAGAGCGCGCTGAAGGAACCGCACGGAATTCAGGTTCTTGAGCTCGACCTTCGTACCGAACTCCTCGCGACCCACCGGCCGGACCGAGACGTTGGCATCACAGCGAAGGCTTCCCTCCTCCATGTTCGTGTCGCAAGTCTCGACGTACTGGAGCACGCGACGGAGGTACTGGACGTAGTCGTACGCTTCCCAGCTGGATCTGAAGTCCGGCTCCGAGACGATCTCGGCGAGCGGCGTGCCCGACCGGTTCAGGTCGACATAGGTGCGCGTGTCCGAGTCCGGCATCCCGTCGTGCAACGACTTCCCTGCATCTTCCTCCAGGTGCATTCGAGTGATGCCGAACCGCTTGAGCTGGAGGTCGCGAGGATGCCCGGTCTCGTCGCGATCGCCGGTCATGATCTCGACCCAGCCGTGCTCCGAGAACGGTTCCTTGTACTGAGAAATCTGGTAGCCCTTGGGCAGGTCCGGGTAGAAGTAGTTCTTTCGCGAGAAGATCGACTCTTCGTTTACGTGCAGGTTCAGGGCGAGAGCGGTGCGGGTCGCATACTCGACGACTTTTTCGTTGAGCACGGGCAGGGCTCCGGGAAGTCCGAGACAAACGGGACACGTGTTGGCGTTCGGCTCGTCGCCAAATCGCGTCGAGCAGCCGCAGAAAATCTTCGAGTCCGTCTTGAGCTGAGCGTGGACTTCGAGACCTATGACCACGCCGTACTTGTTCCTCATAGGCGGCGGATCATAGTTGAACGGCTCTCGACGCGGCAAGCTGGGCGACATGTCGGCCGGTCACTGCGCGAAGCGCCTTGCCCCGGCCACGCTACGCGGAAGGTGCCGGCATCTCTCCGACAGCATTAGCCACGTCCCCGGTCGTGACGTTCGTGCGCCGTGTCGCTTCGCGGGCAGCGCGCTTCTCCTGATTAGGAATGTACTCCTTCCGCACGAACTGCTCGAACGCCTCGACCACGACCGGCTCGAATGCCGTGCCTGTCTGGTCCTTGACGAGCTGGATGACCTCCTCGATCGGCATCGGCTCGCGATAGTGACGCTTGTGAGTCAACGCGTCGAAGAAGTCCGCCACGGCGATGATCTTCGATCCCAGCGGGATCTGATCCGACACCAGCCCGTACGGATAACCTGTTCCGTCGACCTTCTCGTGATGACTCGACGCGACGAGTGGCAGGTCCTGAAGGTCCTCGGTGAAGTGGATCTGGGACAGGATCCGCATCGTGTGGCCGGGATGCTCCTTGATGTGCTCGTACTCTTCAGGAGTCAGCTTGCCCGGCTTGCAGAGGATCGCCTCGCGCGTCCCGATCTTCCCGTAGTCGTGAAGCAGGCCGGCGTAGTAAAGGCGCTTCCGGTCTTCGGCAGTCCATCCCATGTACTTCGCAATGGCCGACGAATAGCGGCCGACACGTGCGGAGTGTCCGGCCGTCAGGTCGTCGCGCGCATCGATCGAAGCCGCAAGAGCGCGGATGAAACTCTCGATCATCTTCTGCTGCTCGCCGACGAGGTTGAGGTTCTCCATCGCTATCCCGGCCTGCCGGGCCATCGCAAGCAAGAACTCCAGATCCTCCTGCTCGAAGGTTTTCTTGGTAGTAACCGTGTCGACGTAGAGCACGCCCCAGACGCGGGCAGACGAGGCAATCGGGGCGCACATGACCGACCGGATCGCCTGCAGAATGATCGACTCGCGGCTTGCAAACCGTGAATCCGTGCTGGCGTCCATGCTGAGGACCGCAACGTTTTCGTTGTAGGCGCGCTCCGTGATCGCCCGGCTCGGCGCGAAGCTGTTTCCCGAATCCACGGTACTTCGCATCACCTGCGGCTGAAGCGAGGCCAGCTTCTGGTCGTAGACCATGATGACGCCGCGTTCGCACGAGAGATTCTCGAAGACCAGATTCAGGAGTTTCTCGGAAACGTCCTTCAGATCCTTGAGCGAGAGCATTACCGACGTCGCTTCGTACAGCGCCGACAGGCGATCCACCGTGCCGGTGGTCGTCGTGAGCTCGGCCGTCGAGATCATCTTGAGCAACGACGTATTGAGGAACCGCGTCTGCGTCTCGTCGATGACCGTCATTATTCGCTGCTGATCGTCGTCGGCACGCTCCTCGGACGGAACCGACGCACAATGGAACGTGATCTCGCGCGCATCCTTCCGGCCAAGACGAATCGAGTCACCGTCACGCAGGACTTTCTCGTCCGTCTTGCGACCATTCACGAAACTGCCGCAGGAACTGCCGTTGTCGCGGAACACGAAGTTCGACCCGTCGAACACGATTTCGGCGTGATGTCGCGAGACGAAGTTGTCCGGGATCTTGAGGTCGTTGTCACGATGTCGGCCGAGGCGGAATGACGAGCTCTTGAGCGCAACGCTCCGCATGCCGACATCCGGATCGAAGATATCGAGGTTCGCAATTGGTTGCAGGCGCTCGACACTCATACCGTACCTCCCGAACTCGGGTTCAGATGCTAGAAGCCGCGCATCTCGCACACACCGCAATCGACGCATGGTTGGCCGGGTTCGATCGAACACGGTTGACTGGCCAACGAATCGACGAAATCTGAAAGGGGCTCGCGCCCCGCAAACCGATCGGCACTTGGATGAGCCGAAAGGGGTGAGGCCGCGGCCGCCGCGCGTGCCACCGCAGGCGTACGAGGAGTCTCCACCGCTATTCCCAGCTCACGCAGCCGTCCGATCACGCTCTCGACTGCGCGTCGCGCGCCCGCTGGAGCCTGATCCGAAAGTGTGAAGTCGCTGTCGTTCAGCGTCGCCTCCACCGGGATACCACGCAGCGCGGCACGGAGGATGACACGAGCCGTCGGCGTGTCGGACTGGAGTGCCGCAACTCGAGACGCCAGCGCGAGGCTCATTGCCGGCGCCACCACACGGCTCGCCCTGGAGATCATCTGCTCGACGTCGGTCAGTTCCGAAGGGGACGCTCCGGCGAGTCGCGGCAGTCTAGCAAGCGCACAAGCCAGGGCCGGCGAGGCTCCGTCGGCGCAATCGGTCACGGCTACCATCGCTTCGTTCGTAGTGGAGAGCCCGGCGAGCTCGCGTTCGAGGACGACTCCATCCGCCGAGAGGGCGAGCAGCACGGCCCGGCCGGTGCGCGGCGCTACAGCGCTGGAACCGGACGCGAATCGGCGCGCGACGTTGGAAGCCACGTCGTGGAGGAGCTCATCCGAGATTTGGGGCATACCTCGGCCAGTATACCAGCAGACGGTTCAGGCCAAAGACGATGCGGCTAGGCGTCCGCCACGGATGTTTCGAGGTCGATACGGTCCACGACGCCAACTATGGCGGTGTCGATGGCCGCCTGGGGCCGGCCCGTCGCCGCAGTCGAAGCGGCCCATCCCTCGCGTACCACCAGAACGACGTCTCCCGCGCCAGCGTCGACCGAATCCAGCGCGAGAAACTCCGCACCCGAGCGCGCTCCGTCGAGGCCGATCGGTTCGACGATCAGGACACGGGCTCCTTCGTAGCGATCATTCTTCTGGGTCGCAACGATGTTGCCCACTACGCGACCGAGAATCACGGCGTCTTCTCCTCCAAACGGTCAAGGAAGATCGAATCGACGATCCCGACAACCGAGCAGTCGGACGGGACGTTTCGAGGCAGGAACGGAAAGGACGACTCCTTGCCCCGACACCACATCACGACCTCGCCTACTCCGGCTCCGACGCTGTCGATCGCCACGACCGATCGGCCGTCGGCGTTCCCGGATGCATCGATCGGCTGCAGAACGAGCAGCTTGTGCCCGATCAACGGCTCGTACTTGGCGGTCGAAACCACGTTCCCGATGACTCGACCGAGGTGCATTCCAAAACCTTACCAGCGCCGACTCGATCCGTCACGAGTCACGCACCGCCAAGCGCCTCGAGGTACTTCACCCCAGTGCCGGTGTTGAAGATGACGATGCGCTCGTCCGGGTCGACCCAGCCGGAGTCGGCTAGATGCCGGAGGGCCGCGACGCAGGCGCCACCCTCCGGCGCCGCGAAGATCCCTTCCGTCTCGGTCACCGTGCGCACGCCCTCGATCAACTCGACATCATCAACTGCGATCGCCGTACCGTGGCTCTCGCGCACAGCCCGAAGTATGAGGAAGTCGCCGATCGCCTTTGGAACGCGCAAGCCTGAGGCAACAGTGTGGGCGTCCTTGAATTCGACGGCCGACTCTGCGCCGTCTTCAAAGGCGCGAACGATAGGCGCGCAGCCGGATGCCTGAACCGAGACCATCCGCGGGCGCATTGAACCGATCCACCCCATCTGCTCCATCTCGTCGAACGCCTTCCACATTCCGATGAGCCCGGTGCCGCCGCCGGTCGGATAGAGAATGACGTCGGGCAGCTCCCAGCCAAGCTGTTCGGCGAGCTCGTAACCCATCGTCTTCTTGCCCTCGATCCGGTATGGCTCTTTCAGCGTCGAGACGTCGAACCAGCCTTCTGCGTCCTTCCTCTCGGTGACGATGCGGCCGCAATCAGTGATGAGTCCATCGACGAGCGTGACGTCGGCGCCCGCGTATTCACATTCGACGCGATTCGCGAGCGGCGTGTCGGCCGGCATGAAGATGTGGCACGGCAGGCCGGCCCTTGCGGCGTAGGCTGCAAGCGCCCCGGCCGCATTGCCGGCGGACGGAACCGCGAAGGCCCGGGCGCCCCGGGCGGCTGCCATTGTGACAGCGGCGCTCATTCCGCGCGCCTTGAACGAGCCGGTCGGGTTGAGCGCTTCGTCCTTCACGAACACGTTTCGGAGGCCCAGCCGATCGCCGAGGCGTGGAGTCGAGAGCAGTGGCGTCCAGCCCTCGCCGAGCGTGACGACCTGGTCCGGCGAAGAAGCGGGAAGCACTTCGGCATAACGCCACATCGAAGCGACGCGGTCTCGGAGAGTCTCGCGGCGAAGGCTCGCTGCAGCTGCATCGAGGTCGTACCGGGCCAGCAACGGTTTCCCGCAGTGACACAGGTTGAGCAGGCCGGCGACATCGTGGCGATCGCCGCACGCCGAGCATTCACAGTGCGTAAGGAAGGTCATCGGGTTACTGACAGGAGGGATGACAGCGCCTTCAGCCACGGCGGACGAAGATACTCTTCGCGATGGATTCCTCGACGGCCACCTCGGTCTCTTCGCACTTCAGGACGAAGCTGGGATAGCGCTGATGCAGGCGAACCGGAACCCCGGGAGAAACGCCGAGGCTTGCGAGTTGATGGCCGATCGCATGCGTGACATGCGCGACGTAGGCCACACGGCCTTCCTCGCCGATTTCGAGCGATGTCGCCGGAACGATGACGGGACCGACGGAGGATCGGGCTGAGTGGCAGCATTCGCCGTCCGGAATCGGCTTTCCGCGCGGACTGACGGTCGGATGGCCAAGGAGCGTGCAGATCGAATCCGTCAACTCGGGCGAGACCGTGTGCTCGAACTCGCAGGCTGCCCCTTCAGCTGCCTCCACGGAAGCGCCAAGGACGTCGGTGACGAGTCGCTCGGCGAGCCGATGCCCTCGGATGATGCGCCGGGCAATGGCGCGTCCGTCATCCGAGAAGGCGATCCTTGCCGAGTCGCCCTCGCCCGAGACCGAAATCAGCCCGCGCGACTGCATCGTGGATAGTACCTCGTCGCTCGCACCGCCCACGGCGGCCTCGCGAACCCGCGCAACCGTGGCTTCGTGCGCCTCGTCGGTCGCCCAGATCGCTTCGAGCACTTCGTCGACTCTTCGTGTGGTCTTAAGGCTCATTCGAACAGATGAAACAATCGGAGGACGTACGAAACCACAGCACCCACGGCGATGGCAAAGGGAGTGATGAATCCGAGAATCGCAAAGGCCTTCTTTGCCCCCTGCTCCTTGATCATGACGAAGAAGTTGGCGATGCAGGGCACGAACAGGGTCATGACGATCATCGACGTGATGAGCTGCTGGACCGTCAGGATGTGGTCCTTGGCCATGTCGAACAGACCGGCGGCTCCGTAATCCCGGCGCAGGAACCCGAGAATGAAGACCTTTGCCGTCTCAGCCGGCATGTTGAGGATGCCGGTGACGACCGGGCGGAACACGATCTCGATGGCGCCGATTCCCGACATCGGTCCGGCGACGAACGGGATCTGGATCCGGTCCAGCAGAAAGAGGATGAGAGTTCCGAGAATGAAGAGCGGAACGGCCTCTCGCAGGAACCACTTGATGCGGAACCACGTCTTGATGGCGACGTTCTTCACGACCGGAACGCGAATCGGGGGGATTTCAAAGAGAAACGGGCTCGGTTCTCCCTTGATGAGCTTCGCGGACAGGTAGCCGACGAGCAGCATCTGCGACATGACCACGCCAAGCACGATCAGAGTCGCCACCGGTGAAATGCCCGCCGAGATTCCCAGAATGACTCCGAGTTGCGCCGAGCATGGCACGCCAAGCGCCAGCAGCAGCGTCGCTATCAGGCGCTCCTTCGGGGTGGCGAGAATACGCGTCGTCATCGTCGCCATCGTGTCGCATCCGAGCCCGAGCACCATCGGGAGGATCGCCTTTCCGTTGAGCCCCATCAGCCGGAAGATCCGATCGCCGAGGATTGCGAGTCGCGGCAGGTAACCCGAGTCCTCGAGCAGTCCGAAGGCGATGAAGAACGTTCCAACAACCGGCAGGACGATGGCGACCGCGTACGTTACGCCCACCGACACTAGGCCGTAGTCGGTTCGATAATTCTCGGCTGGGTTGCCGACGATGAGATCGTGAAAGAACCCGAATGGAATGAGGGCCCGGAGTCCCGGGTTGATGTACTGATTGAAGATCCCTTCCTCGAGCGTTCCAACGAGCGTCTGCGCGCCGATGAATCCCACGAACTCGTACACGAGCACGAGCACGGCCATGAGGATCGGCGCTCCGAAGATCGGGCTGCGCGACCAGATTCCGAAGTTCTCGGCAAACTGGCGGGATCGTCGGATCAGAAGGAAGAACGGCACGACGACCGGCGCGAGGACGGAAAGAAAATGCGCCACGGCGTGAAGCAGTCCGAATTCGAACACGCCGTCGTCGTTTCGTATGCCGACGAGCAGGGTTGCCAGCGGTGCGAACACGCCGCCAAGAGCATCGGACACCGCGGGACCGATCGCCTGGACCGCGTCCTGCATCAGCGAGTAGAGCGTCGTCCAGCCAAACTGCGAGCCCAGCTCCGTATGGACGAGAAGTCCCAGCCCGAAGATCAGCATCCCGAAGAGAATCCTGGTCGCTACCGAATCGGACGCATCGAGGATCGTCCGTTCACGAGTGGACTTGAGCGTTTCCACTGCGTCGTCGACCCACTGCGATCGCCGCTGCTCGAGGTCGACGGTTTCGCCGAGACCCGAAACGCCGGCCAGTGTTGCAGCGATCTGAACGTGCGAAACCGCCGCACCCGAAGCCGCAAGCGCCGCGACGTCGGCCGCCGCGCGAGCGACCGAGACTCGAAGCTGGTCGGCCAGCGGATCCGATGGAACCGCTGCCCTACCAAGCGCCCGGCTCAGGTCGTTGAGTCCCTCGCCGTAAGGGGCCACGGTTTCGACAACCGGTATCCCGAAGAGCTCCGAGATCGCGGCGCTGTCGACCGTGATCCCGCGCTGGCGCGCCTCATCCATCAGGTTCAGGACGAGGATCATCGGGTGTCCTAGCTCAGCCAGCTGCGACGTGAGAAGGAGTGTCCTGCGGAGGTTCTTGACGTCGGCAACCTGGATCAGGATGTCGGGAGGCTCGCTGAGAAGGATGTCGCGGGTGACCCGCTCGTCCTCGGACTGCGGATCGAGGCTGTTCGTGCCGGGCGTGTCGACGACTTCGAAGTCGCGGCCCCCGAACCTCATCTCGCCACGGGCGACTTCAACCGTCGTTCCGGGATAGTTCGAGACGATCGTGTAGCGCCCCGTCAGGTATCCGAAGATCACGGACTTGCCGACGTTCGGATTCCCGACCAGCGTGATGCGGCCCCGCGGCGCGGATTGATTCTCCATGGCGTCCTTCATCGTCCCTGAATCGAACGCGAAGGATAGCAGTTCTTGAAAGTCATTTTCAAGATGGGAGTTACATCGAAGGCAGGTTGACGTGTCCGTCTTCTCGAGCGCGCCGAATCGTGATGGCTGAAAATGCGAAGGCCCGGAACGACCGCCTCGTTCCGGGCCTTCCTGTTTCGCTGGCGATGCACGGGGTGCCACCGCGGTCCGCGAGCGAAAACAGTGTCTTGCTGCGACCTACCGATTGGCGCGAGCGACCGTAACCACCTGCGGTCTCTTCCCCGAGCTCGCAAGTCGCTCCTCGTCCGCCGTGGGCGCCGGCTTGACCAACTTTGCGCCGTCGTACGACTTCAGCCCCGCGAGGAAGTAGCGGTCGCCATATCGATGAAAGACCACCGATGCCCGCCCGGCCGACCCTTCATTGTCAGTCGCAAACGCCAGGAAGAGCACGTTCCCTTCCGAGCCCTGGATCTGTACGACGTTGTTGTCCTTCTGCGTGAGCGTGTAGTTGCCGGCGGGAAGCGTCGACTTGCCGACCGTGAACTCGAACGGGACCTTGACGGTGATCCAGGTTCCGGTCGACGCCGCCTGTGCGGATACGGACACTCCGACAAGGATGGCGAGTGCCATCACAAGGACGGCGCCGCGCTTCGCGATTCCGATGAAAGTGCTCTTCGATTCTCCGTTCTTGGTCATGATGGTACTCTCCTCTTCGTTCGGTCCAGTTTGCTGTGAGCCCGTGGTGCCAACGGCTCCGGCTCGTGACAGTGCGAATGTACGACCGGTAGCCGGGCATACTCCTTAGGGAAGACTGAAAGTTTTCTGAAGGCGATCTGAAGGGCATCACGTGGCTTCCGAACCGCTGGTTTTCGAGTTCCCGCCGTACCGCCTCCATTGCGGTGACCGGCTCCTCTACCGTGGCGATGACGTCGTTGCACTGCCGCCGAAAGCCGTCGACACGCTCGTCGTCCTCGTCGAGCGTCGCGGCCGCGTCGTGCCCAAGGACGAACTCATGTCCCTCGTCTGGTCTGACGCGTGGGTCGAAGAGAACAACCTGAATCAGGCGGTCTCAGCCATTCGAAAGGCGCTCGGTCAGAAGGCGGACGGTACCGGATACATCGAGACCATTCCGAAGCGCGGCTATCGGTTTCTCGCCGACGTGACTGCAAGCCCCGAGTCGCCCGGAATCAGCATCGAGCCGGCCTCTCGACCTGTCTCAAGCGCACTCGAGCAGCTCGGGGGCGCGATGCCGGTCGACTCGTCGTTCTATGTCCTGCGCGCCGTCGACGCCGAGTTTGAGAACGCCATTGCGCGACGCGACTCGATCGTCCTGCTGAAAGGCGCTCGGCAAATGGGAAAGACTTCCCTGCTCGCGCGAGGTCTCGAGCGTGCGAGACGATCCGGTGTACACGTCGTTCTCACGGACTTCCAGGACCTGTCCTCTACCGACCTCGTATCGTCCGAGACGCTGTTTCTCACGCTCGGCAAAGCGCTCTCGGAAGAGTTGGAGCTCGACCGCGGACCACGGGAAGTGTGGGATCCGGAGGACAGCGCCAACACCAACTTCGGTCGCTTCGTCAGGCGGGAAGTGCTGGCTGCGGGCCGTCCGGTGCTCTGGGCGCTCGACGAGGTCGATCGGCTCTTTCCCTTCACCTTCGCGAGCGAAGTCTTCGGTCTGTTCCGCGCGTGGCACAACCGTCGCGCCCTTGATCCGCAAGGTCCATGGCAACACCTCACGCTCGCCATGGCATATGCGACCGAAGCCAGTCTGTTCATCACCGACATGAACCAGTCGCCGTTCAACGTCGGCACACGCCTCGTGCTGACCGATTTTTCCGCTGAGAACGTGGCCGATCTGAACCGGCGGTACGGAGAGCCTCTCTCGGACGAAAAGGATCTGCGGATCTTCGTCTCCCTCGTTGGCGGTCAACCCTTTCTCGTCCGCACCGGGCTGCACGCCCTGGCGGCAGGTCTATCTCTCGACCGATTCGTCGAGGCCGCGCCGTCGATCGAAGGACCATTCGGCGAGCATCTGCACCGGCTCCTGCTGCTCATCGGGCAGGACGAGCTTCTGCGCGTGGCGGTGTGGGACGTGCTCGAAGGCCGCCGGCCATCCGACGAAGTCTTCCTTCGACTCCGCAGCGCCGGCGTCCTGCTGGGTGAGTCGTCTTATGACGCCCGAATGCGCTGCCTGGTCTATTCGCTCTACTTCGAGCGACATCTGACGAGGCCGGCGGCGCTGCCGCCAGAACCCTAGGAATGGGACCGAGAGTGCCGTTCCACCCGATTCGTGCATAATGGCGACGTCGACTGTCCCGTCACGTGGGTCGCCGAGGTGCCGAGCGAACCGCGCAGGGTAACCACTCCTTTCCGGAGGAAACCTTGTCCCTCGCCACCAATCGGTCTCATCCCAGTGCCCCGGGGTTCTACATTGCCGGCGGCACGTTGACCCGCGACGCCGAGAGCTACGTGCCTCGGCGAGCCGACGACGAGCTCTTCGACGCCCTTTCCAACGGGCAACTCTGTTACGTCCTCACACCCCGGCAGATGGGAAAGTCATCCCTGATGGTCCGGACGGCAGCACGGCTTCGCGCTGCGGATCAGACGGCCATCGTCGTCGATCTGACCGAAATCGGCCAGAACCTGACGGTCGACCAGTGGTACCGCGGACTTCTGGTGACACTCGGCGAGGAGTCCGGTCTCGAGGACACCCTCCGGCAGGTCTGGTCGAGTCTCACCGGACTCGGCCCGATGCAGCGGTTGATGCGCTCGATCACGGACGTCCTTCTGCCAATGAGCCCGGGTCGCGTCACGATCTTCATCGACGAGATCGACGCGGTTCGAAGCCTTCCATTCGCGACCGACGAGTTCTTCGCCGGGATCCGCGAGCTCTATAACCGGCGCGCTGATGAGCCATCGCTCGAACGACTCACGTTCTGCCTGCTAGGAGTTGCCTCGCCAGCGGACCTGATTCGAGACACACGCACCACGCCGTTCAACATCGGCACGCGAATCTCGCTCGACGACTTCACTTTAGAGGAGGCGGCGCCACTCGCCCGCGGACTCGGAGGCACCGACGATGAAAGCTCGAAGCTCCTCGGGCGAATCCTCTACTGGACCGGTGGCCACCCTTACCTGACGCAGCGGCTCTGCAGTGCCGTGGCGGCGGATCCGGAAGCCAGGCGGGCATCGGACGTCGACCGACTCTGCGACGAGCTCTTTCTGTCGCGTTCAGCCCGAGAGCGCGACGACAACCTTCTCTTCGTGCGGGACCGCATGCTTCGCAGCGAGTCCGATCTTGCCGAGCTTCTCGATCTTTACCGAAGGGTCCGTGCCGGAAAATCCGTGCCTGACGGCGAGGCCAATCCGATCGTCGGCGCACTGCGGCTTGCGGGAATCGCCCGCGTCGAGAATGGTCGTCTGGTCGTCAGGAATCGGATCTATGAGCACGTCTTCGATGAGGACTGGATCCGGAGCGCGATGCCGGACGCGGAGGCGCGACGGCAGCGCCGGGCATTCGCTGCGGGAATATTGAGAACCGCCACCGTCGCCCTCGTGATTCTCGGATTGATGGGATGGCTGGTTTACGACGCCCGGGTCAATCGGAACCGCGCCGACGAGCAGCGCGCGATCGCCGAGCGCGAGCGTGCGCTAAACGCAAGACTGCTCTACGTCGCGCACATCAACCTCGCCTACCAGGCGCTCGATCGAAAGGACTACGCACGCATCGCGCAACTCATCGCCGATGAGCAGGCATCGGACGCGCCCCCCAATACCCGCGGATTCGAGTTCGACTACCTCCGGCGCCTCATCGGATCCGACACTCTGACTGCCAACGTCGGTGAAGTCGTCTGGACGACCCGCTGGTCACCCGACCAGACCGTCGTCGGGGCGAGATGCGGCGACGGCGAGGTTCGCGTCGTCGACGCGCACACCGGAGACGTCCGATACACGGTCGGTGGCCCCTTCGAGAACACTGTCGACTTCACATTCTCACGTGACGGAGGTGAGCTCCTCGTTCTCTGTCGTGACGGGTCCGTTCGAGCACACTCGGCGACGACTGGCGTCTATCTCCGAACGACTCGCGTCTACTCGAGCCACGTCGACATTGGCTTCCTCTCTCAAGGCGGCGAGTTTGCAATAGCCCTCCTGCCAAACGGCGACATCGACGTTACTCGCATCGGCACCGGCGCGAGACGAACTCTAGGCGACGGAAGCCTGGGGCGCCTGGGTGGAATGGTGCCGTCGCCCGACGGCAAATCCCTGCTTACCGGCCACGAACGTGACGGAGTGCAGTCGGTCGCGCTCTGGGACCTGGATACCGGCCGTCTCCGCTGCCGGATTCACACGCCGACCGAACAGACTCGAGATGCCGCGTGGTCGCGTGACGGGACACGGGTGATAACCGGCAACTCCTCGGGCGATGTGGTGATCTTCGACTCGACGACAGGACAGCGCGTCGCCTCATTCCACACCTTCGGGATCGCGGCCGTGTCCTTTTCGAATTCAGGCCGACTTGTAGCCGTTTCCACCATCGCCGGAACGGTGGAGACGTGGGATTACAGCGCCGGCATCCGCGTTGCCGAGTACCTCGGCCACACTGAGCCTCCGCGCTCGCTCTCGTTTTCGCCAGACGACACGCTGCTGGTCAGCGGCGGGCCCGACCGCGCCCTCAAATTCTGGGGCACTCGGGCGGGTGTCTCGGCGTCTGACGTGCTCAAGGGCCACACCGATTGCGTCTACTCCGTGGCTTTCAATCCTTCTGGAACGCTGGTGGCGTCAGCGAGCTTCGACGGAACGGTGATGCTGTGGGATCCCGCGACGAACCTGCACGTCGGAACGTTGCGCGGACACGACGGGTACGTCAGGTCCGTTGCGTTTTCGCCTGATGGTCGTTACGCCGTCACAGGCGGAGACGACCAGTCGGTCCGAATCTGGGACGTGAACGAACGGAATCAGGTCCGGCTGCTCCTCGGGCACACGGATCAGGTTTTCAGCGTCGCCTGGTCGCCGGACGGAACCACGATTGCCTCGGCAAGCTTCGATGGCTCGGTCAGGCTCTGGGACGCCAGGACCGGCGCCGTGTTGCGCGAGCTCGGACCCGCGGCGGGCTCCGTGGAATGCGTTGCGTTCTCTCCGGACGGCACCCTCGTGGCCGCGGGCGGCGAGTCGCGGACGGTACGCTTCTGGCGCGTCGACTCGGGCGAGCTCGTTACGGAGCTCGAAGGCCACAGCGACTGGGTGAATTCGCTGGCATTCTCACCTTCAGGATCAAGGCTCGCGTCCGTGGGAAGCTTTTCGGACGTCACGGTGCGTGTCTGGGATCTCGCGTCGAAGCGAACCGAGTTCGTGCTGAAGGGATTTGGCGGGTACAGCGGGATCACGCAGCGCAGCGTGGTGACCGGCTCCGGTCGGGCGAACTGTGCCCGATTCTCACCGGACGGAGCCCGCCTCGCGCTCGGAACCGCGGACCGGACGGTCAAACTATTCGACGTGGTTTCCGGTCAGGAGATGTGCACGCTCTCGACTGGCCACGCGACCCAGATCTACACGGTCGCGTTCTCGCCGGACGGAAAAGTGCTGGCCACCGGAAGTGAAGACGGCACGGTCAGGCTCTTTCGGGCCAGTTAATCTGTCGCCGCCTGGCTGGCATTCCTGGTCCGGGTGAATTCCTCTACAGTTCCGCCCCGATGATCGAGGTGGAACAGCTTTCGAAGTCGTTCTTCATTCACCGGAAGGAACCGGGATTCTGGGCCTCCGCGCGATCGCTCGTGCATCGAACGCGCGTCGAGAAACGCGCGGTGAAGGAAGTCAGCTTCAGCGTAGGTGAAGGCGAGATCGTCGGTCTCATCGGTGCGAACGGCGCTGGCAAGACCACGCTCGTGAAGATGCTTGCCGGCATCATTCACCCGACGGCCGGCGACGCATGCGTCCTCGGCTATAGACCGTGGGAGCGCGACAACGCCTTTCGCCGGCAGATCGCCCTGATCATGGGACAGAAGGCGCAGCTCTGGTGGGACCTTCCCGCCGCCGACTGCTTCCTCCTGCTCCGCGAGATCTACCAGATTCCTGATGACCGATTCCGCGCATCGCTCGACTACCTCAGCGAAGTCCTCGACGTCCGCGACCAGCTCAACATTCAGATTCGGCGCCTGAGCCTCGGCGAGCGAATGAAGATGGAGCTGATGGCGTCGCTGCTCCATTCTCCCCGCGTCGTCTTTCTCGACGAGCCCACGATCGGCCTCGATCTCACGGCACAGCGGGCGATTCGCGACTTCCTTTTGAGCTACCGGCTCGAGCATCGCCCGGCCATGATCCTGACTAGCCACTACATGGAGGATATCGAGCGGCTCTGCGAGCGCATCCTCATCATTCGTGAAGGCGAGCTCGTGTACGACGGAGCCCTGCGCGACGTCGTCGAGCGGTTCGCGCGCACGAAGGTGGTGACGGCGCACCTGCAGAAGACGGCGGATTCCGTCTGTGCCGACGAGGGTCTCAGATCGCTGGGCGAGGTGCTCGAATGCAACGATCTCGTGGTACGTCTTAAGGTTCCGCGCGGTGAGGTCGCAAGTGCCGCTGCGGCCGTTCTCGCTCGGTACCCTATCGCGGACCTGAGCATCGAGGACGAGGACGTCGGTTCGATCATCGAGCGGATCATGCAGGCGCGGGAGCAGGTCTGATGAACGCGCGGTTGTTCTTCCACGTGTTCACGATTCAGGCGCGAAAGCTCATGAGCTATCGAGCGGACTTCTGGCTGAGCTCGGTGGTTTCGTTCCTCGTCGAGCTCGCGATCATGTTCTACCTCTGGAGAGCGGTCTTCGCCGAAACCGGAGCCGGGAAGATCGGAGGCTTCTCGCTCGACGCAATGATCCTGTATTACGTGGCCGCCATTCTGCTCGGCAAGCTCATTCGCGGAAACGACCGCGACGTGACGGTCTCGACAGACATCTACGAAGGCGGGCTGACGCGCTACCTCCTTTATCCCTCCTCCTATTTCGCGTTCAAGTATGCGGAGCACCTCGGCTCGCTCCTTCCAGCGGCCGTGCAGCTCGTAGTATTCGGTGTGCTTTACGGCACGTTCGCCGGAATACCGAGCGACGTGGTGCTGACTCCGGCGACGATCGCAATGGCGGCGTGCTCCGTCGTGGTTTCGAATCTACTGCACTTCGCGCTGCTGTATCCGATTCAGCTCGTCGCCTTCTGGGCCGACAACGTCTGGTCGCTCAACGTCATGTTCCGGTTCGCGTGCATGATGCTCGGCGGACTTCTCCTGCCGCTCAGCCTGTTTCCGGACTGGATGCAGCCGGTTCTTGCCGTGCTGCCATTTCGATATCTTTTCTATGTGCCCGCAACGACGCTGCTCGGACAGGTCTCGGTGCGCGACTGGGCTGTCGGAATCGCCGCGTCCCTCGCGTGGACGGCTGCGATCGCGCTGGCAACCCGGCTCGTATGGCGTCGAGGGACGTTCCAATACACGGGGGTCGGAATCTGATGCGTTACATCCGGCTCTACCTCTACTTCCTGCGATTCTCCTTCAGCCGCGCTTTCGAGTTTCGGCTCGATTTCTGGTTCCGCATCGTCATGGACTGCGTCTACTACGCCGTCCATCTGGCGTTCTTCACCGTCATCTATGCCCGATCGGGCGTCGTCGGCGGATGGACGCTCGACCAGACATACATCTTCGTGTGTGGCTTTCTGCTCGCCGACGCAATTCACATGACGGTGTTCGCGAACAACCTCTGGACGCTGCCAACCTTTATCAATCGGGGAGACCTGGACTATTACCTGGTGCGGCCTGTGTCGTCGCTGTTCTTTCTGAGCGTGCGTGACTTCGCCGCCAATTCTTTCATCAATGTAGTGATCGCGGGCGGTCTCGTTGCCTGGTCGCTGGCACGGTATCCGGGGGGCCTGGGTGCCGGTCAAATCACGGTTTTCCTGGTCTTCATCGTGCTCGGTGCGTTTCTCACATATCTCTCGCGGATGCTGTCCGTGATCCCGGTCTTCTGGATTCACTCGAGTCGCGGCCTCGAGGATCTCTACTACACGCTGGACAACATGGCCGAACGGCCGCACCAGATCTTTCCGCGATGGATCAGGTGGATCGTGCTTTCGGTGCTTCCCCTGGCATTCGTATCGTCGGTTCCATCGCACGTGCTCTTCGAGGGACTGACTGTGGAGCGCCTCGTCCACGCCGTCCTGGTCACGACCGGCCTGTACTCGGTGGTGCTCTTCGCGTGGCGGCGAGGCCTCGAGTCCTACGCATCCGCCTCTTCCTGAGTGGACGGAAGCTCGCGGTCCGGTCCCGAACCTACCTGGTCTGCGTGCGCTATACTGTGGTTCGGGCGCAATCGGACGGCGGCCGGAATTCTCCGGAGGTACAGACGTGCAGCATCAACTCTTTTCGAGGTATCGGGCGCTCTCTGGCTCGATCGCATCGGTCCTAACACTCGCCGTGGCGCTCGGAGCCGGCTGCGCCACTTCGCCGGACGCATCGGCGTCGTCCGGCGACAGCGCGATCCAGCAGCTCGCGGTGTTGATGGAACGGTCCGGAAGTCACCCGTCCGATGCGGAGCTCGCTGAATTCCAGGGCGCCCACAAGGGAACGCGCGCCGGAGCGCTCGCCCGGTTCCTTCGCGGTATCAGCGCGTTCGAAGCCAAGGACTATGCCACTGCGATCAATGCGCTCGATGGCTCCGAGATCGCCGAGCATACTTCGATAGGCGACTATGCGCTGCTCTACAGGGGGCGTGCGCTCGCGATGTCTGGCAGAAACGCCGACGCAGTAAGAGTGCTTTCGTCGATCGCGACGAGCTATCCGGACTCGATCGTACTGAAGCAGGCCGCAGTGGAGGCCGGACGAGCGGCCCTTGCTGCCGGCGACGCGCGTCTGGCGGTGTCGGCACTCGCCGAGGCTGCGGCTGACGGCCACGGCGAGGCACTGAAACTGACCGGCGACGCCAAATCGGCGCTCGGTGACACCACCGGCGCGGTCGCCGCGTACCGGGCGTGCTGGTACACCGCTCCGGCGAGCGTGTCTGCTGCAGACTCGCGGCTCGCTCTTCAGACGCTTGGATTCGACCCGGACACGTCGGTCGGTTCCGAGCGCGAGCTCGAGGGCCGCGCCGACGCCCTGTTTGACGCCCAGCAGTGGAAGGACGCGGCGAACGCTTACGGTGCGCTCCTTGCGGCTTTCCCCAACCGGCAGGATCGAGAACGGCTTGCGCTCCGGCGCGGGACGGCGGCGGCGATGGCGCGTGACTTCCCCGGAGCGCAGACCGCATTGCTGATGGTTTCGACGCGGGATCCGAAGCTGCACGCGGAAGCGCTCTATCAGATTGCAAATGCCGCACGCCGTGCCGGGCTTGGACCCGAGCTCGAGTCCACGGTGTCGCGACTTCGCACGACGTACCCGAAGAGCGACTGGACTGCCCGGGCCATCGGCGAGCTGATCGACTACTACGACGGCCGCGAACGCACGTCCGAGAAGATCGCGATGCAGCGGGTGCTCGTTGCGAACTTCCCATCGAGCGAGAAATCGGCCCAGGCATCGTACGAGCTTGGCTGGCTCGCGTATCGCGCCGGCGACTTCCGGTCCGCGTCCGACCAGTTTCTCTTCCACCTCTCGACCTATCGCAGTCCTCAGACAAAGTGGATCGGCGAGGCGGCGTTCTGGGGCGGGCGTTCCTGGCAGGCGCTAGGTAACACGAGTCGCGCCATGGCTTTCTACCAGCTCGCCGCGGAGCGGTATCCATACGGATATCACGGTCACATCGCAAAGGCGCGGCTGAAGGAATTGCAGTCCCGTTTTCCGTCGATCAAGCCAGAGGTTGGCGAGCCAGGCTCGAAGCTCGGTTTTGCCCGTGAGAATGCGCTTGCTGTCCAGCCTATAACCGAGACTGCTGATGCCACCGTCGAGCCGAGGCTTCGACGCGCAGCGGATCTCACCGATGCGAACACCTGGGAGCTCGCGACCTCCGAGTTGGTCGAGGCGCAGCGGGTGTTTCCCACGTCACCGCGGGTGGCGCTCCAGTTTGCGCGGATGTTCCGGGCACGTGGCGACAACTTCCAGGCTACTGTCATCCTTCGAAAGGGTTATCCGGACGTCTATTCGTATCGCGACGACCAGATGCCTCGTGAGGCCTGGGAGATCATGTTCCCTCTTTCGAACTGGGAGACGATCACCAAGCAGGCTGCAGCCAATGGAATCGACCCGTTCGTGATTGCCGGGCTGATACGACAGGAATCCGTTTTCAATCCCAAGGCGCTGTCCCGCGCCAACGCTCGCGGCATGATGCAGTTGCTGCCGTCGACCGGCCGTCTCGTCGCCAAGTCGGTCGGACTCGGGGCGGTCGGACCGGCGGATCTCTACAATCCGAGCCTGAACATAACGCTTGGGACCAGCTATTTCGCGCAGCAGCTCGCCCGGTTCGGCCGCGTCGAGCTTGCCGCGGCTGCCTACAATGCCGGTCCGGGAAGGGTCGTACAGTGGCAGGCAGCGCGTTCTATCGATCCGATCGAGGAATGGGTTGAGAACATCCCGTTCACCGAGACCCGAGGATATGTCCAGGGCGTTTTGCGCTACGCGGCCAATTATCGGCGGTTCTACGGGCGCGGAAACGAGCGGGCGTCGAATGAGTGGTAGGTGGCCAGGCCGAGCGAGGCGGATCCAGGCTGCTATCCTGTGGCCGGCGCTCGTGCTGTCGATGCTCCTCGGCATTGGCGTAGACGGATACGGACGCTCGCCTGGCCGCAAGGCCTCGATTCGTGTTGTCGGCTCGGTGGCCGCGTCGATCGTCATCGTCGACGATGTCCGAGTCGGACGCACCGGAGAATCCGGCGCCGGCACGTTCTCGGGCCTTCCTCCCGGACGACGCTCCGTTGTGGTTCGCCAGCCCGGCTTCGCTGACGACCGTCGAACGGTCGTTCTGGCAGCAGGAGGTATTTCGACAGTCCGACCGAAGCGGACCAAGCTGGTGGACGAGGCGGAACGAGCCCGTCAATCCGGTGAATTCCTGGCCGCGGACGGAAAGCACCAACTGGCCACTGTAGAGTTCCGTCGCGCCATCTCGCTGCGAAAGAATGGTTTTCGGGAAGCCGAGATCGGTCTCGCCAGGTCACTTCTCGCACTGAAGGACTTTGACGCTTCGTCGACTGTCGCCGAGGCAGTCGCAGCCGCCGGTCCGAAGAGCCTCGAGGCACAAACGGTTCTGGCGAATGTCCTGCGCGAGCGCGGCCTGTACGATGAGGCGGCGGAGGCCTATCGCCGAGCGATCGCGCTTGCGCCTACGCGGGCGCCCGAAGCACACGCTGGGCTGGCCATCCTGCTCGCGGAGCGCGGCGACCTCCCCGGCGCTGCAGCCGAGTACAAGAGCGCTATCGATCAGAACCTCGATGCCGAGCCGCTCCTCTATCAACTCTATGGCAGCGTGCTCGAACGCCTCGAGCGCCGCGCCGAGGCCGTCGCGGCCTACGAGCACTTTCTCGAGCTCGCGCCAAAGAGCTCGCTGGCATCGGCCGTGCGATCGGTCGTCGAGCAGCTCAAGCAGCACGACGACGAGAATCCGTATGCGCCTGTGCCTTGACCGACCCGGACCCGACTAGACGAGCGCAACGTCGCGTTGATGCACGATGGCGTGAATCCGCCGGAGTTCGTCGACCATTTCGACGAACATCTCGGGAAGCAGCGCCTGTGGGCCGTCCGACAATGCGCGCTCGGGTTGCGGATGGACTTCCACGATGACGCCGTCAGCGCCGACTGCGACGCCTGCGCGAGCCAGCGGAATCACCTTGTGGCGTTTGCCGGCCGCGTGGCTGGGATCGATGAGAATCGGCAGGTGGCTGAGGCGCTGAACAGCCGGCACGATCGAGACGTCGAGCGTGTTCCGGGTGTGGTCCGCGAAGGTCCTGACGCCGCGCTCGCACAGGATCACTTCGTAGTTGCCTTCCGCCATGATGTATTCGGCGGCGAGAAGGAGCTCGTCAAGAGTTGCCGCCATTCCCCGCTTCAGGAGCACAGGCTTTCGAGCCTGACCGGCCGCCTTGAGCAGGCTGAAGTTCTGCATGTTCCGGGCGCCGATCTGCAGGACATCGGCGTACTCGACGACTGTTTCGAGGTTGGCAGGATCGATGGTTTCCGTGACGATCTTTAGTCCGTATCGATCCCGCACTTCCGCAAGGATCTTGAGACCCTCCAGGCCGAGCCCCTGAAAGCTGTAAGGCGACGTTCGAGGTTTGTAGGCACCGGCTCGAAATAGCGTGCAGCCTGCCTTCGCCACGATTTCGGCCGTCGCGAAAGCCTGTTCCCGCGTCTCGACGGCGCACGGACCGGCAATGATCGTGAGCTCGCCGCCGCCAACTCGAGTGCCGCCGATGTCGATGACCGACTTCTCCGGTCGTGCGTCAAGACTTGTCAGCTTGAATGGCTTGGTGACCCGAATGGCGTCCGCAACGCCCGGCAGATTCTCGAAGTACCCGGCGTCGACGGGACCCGGGTTTCCGGTGATGCCGACTGCCGTTCGATTGGCACCTGGCAGGGGATGTGCGCGATAGCCGAGTTCCTCGATGACGCGAACGACCGCGGAGACGTGCTCCTCGGTCGCGTCCGACTTCATCACGATCAGCATGTTGGGGTGTGCTCCTGTGGCGTATCGACTCGCCTGCCGCTCCGGGCATTATGGAGCAATTGTGACGCGAGGAACAAGCTGCGTCGCCGTCAGCCGCCGCAAGTCAGACGACGCGTACCCTGCCGCTATCCGACGATGTCGATGTGCCCGAGGAAGAGCACGACGCGGGAGACGACCGGACGACCGGAAGGCCCACGGGCCGGAATGAAGCTCTTCGGGCGATTCATCGCCGTGGCCAGCTCGTTGACCGCCTTCAGATCGTCCGGACCGCTCAAGACCTCGACGATTGAGGCACGGCCGTCGACGGCGACCTCGGCAAGGACCACAAGTTCCTCGGACTCAAAGAGATGCGCAGCTGTCGCATAGGACGGCATCGAGCCCTCGTCCGGCACGCGCGCAAGTGAGTGTCCCGCCTGAACCGATGGGCCTCCAAGGGCCTGCCCCTCGGCGGCCGACACCCAGATCATCCGCTCCGACGACGGAATGAATGGTTCGAGGCTCACGAGCGGACGAATCGACGCAAGCAGGACACCGAACAGCAAAACCGTGACCGTGACTCCAAACCCGTAAGAAACGAGCTTGAACTCATAGTCGAGAACCAGCTGCAACAGGACATCGAAGCGAGAACCGAAGAAGTGCGGCCGAATTCGATCGTGGCGCCGCGTCACGATCGTCATCGGAGGCTCGACCTCCCGGTCCAGTGCGACGAGCGTCGCCGCCGCCAGTCCCGACGGAGACGGGGGCATCGGCGTCAAACGGAGCGAGTTGGCGATCTCACGCAATGACTCGAGACGGCGGCCGCAATCCTCGCACTCGGAAACGTGGGCGTGCACGGCCGCTCGATCCGACACGTCGAGCTCGTGATCGAGATATTCCGACAGTCTGGATTTGACTTCACGACAGCGCATTCTTCAGAACCCCATCTTCTGCAGTCGCTTACGCAATTCGTCGCGACCACGTGCGATCCGGCTCTTGACGGTGCCTATCGGCACGTCGAGCGCAATGGCGATTTCGTCATAGTTCAGTTCCTCGATGTCTCGAAGAACGACCGCAACCCGATAGTCCGGACGCAGAGTCTCGAGCGCCACGAGCAGCATCCTCTGGCGCTCACGGCCAAGCGTGTTCTGTTCGGGCGACAGTCCCGAGGACGCAATTCGGTCTGACAGAGCCGTTCCGGTCGCCGTCGCCTGTTCATCCAGCGACACGGTGTCGGGCCGGCGGCGGCGCCTCCACCAACGGCGTTGATTGGAAACCTGATTGACCGTCAACCGATAGAGCCAGGTCTTGATCGAGCACTCGCCGCGAAAAGTCCCAATGTGACGCCACGCCTTCAGAAACGTCTCCTGAGCGACGTCGCGGGCTTCCTCTCCGTCGCCGAGCAGCCGGAACGCGAGACCGAAGACCATTGGCTGGAACTCGGAAATCAATTCCTCGTAGGCAAGCCGGTCACCCTCCCTCAGGCGAGCGACAAGTCTCGCATCGGGTTGTTTTGCACCGACCATCTCGGTGTCGAACCCAACAAAGAGACCGTCTGCTGGGATGGCCGTTTCTCCGGCGTTCATACGGGGTTCCCTCCCGACTGATGACCGCTCGCAGCCGATAGACTCCCGAACACTCCCAAAAGTTCCCGTAACCTTGACATGCTTCGGAGCCGCCGTCTAATGTCCGTTGTTCAGCCGGAGTCCCGGGATTCCGCTGATCGCCGGAAGTATAACACCGACAAGGCTCTAGCAGCCGTCCGAGGAGATTGGTAGCGCGTGTCACGATCGATCACGAAGGTCCGCCGCAAGAAGAAGGATGCAGATCCGCTTCGCTCCGCCTGGCATATTCTCGAGGATTGGCTCGAGGTAAACCGGCGCCAGATCGTCACGCTCGGCGGTATCGCCGTCGGGACGGTACTCGTTGTCGGATTGCTCTGGTACTTCCTCGACTACCGGAAACAGGCCCAGCTGCAGGCCTTCAACGACGCGTACTCGAAGTTTACCGCCACCGTTGGTCCGGCTCCGGCGGCTCCCGCAGCGGCGGGAGTCACTCCTGTCACGTTTCCGGATGCTCAGACCAAGTACACCGAGGCGGCGAACGCGTTCGAGAAACTCGGCAGCGACTATTCATCGTTTCGTGACGTCGCAAACTATTACGCTGGTGTGAGTTACCTCGAGATCCGGCCGGAGCGAGGTGTCGAACTGCTTCAGCCTATTGCCGACGGAACTAGCGAGCTTCGCTACTACGCGCGCCTTGCGCTCGGCGAGTACTACTCGAAGTCGGGTGCATTCGACAAATCTGAGCCGATCCTGCAGAAACTGTCCGACGAGCCGGGACCGATCCCGAGGTTCTACATCCTTACCCGTCTTGGAAAGGTAAAGGAAAGTCTCTCCAAGCCGGGCGAAGCTGCACCTCTATACAAGATGATAGTGGATGCCGATCGAAACGGGACTTATGGTCCGGAAGCCGAGCGTGGATTGCAGAGAGTCGACCCGGCCGCTGCAGCGGCGTTGCCGCCGAAGAATGCACCGCAGCCTGGCGGAAATCCGTCGAACACGGTTGTCCAGGGTGGACCTGGAGGATCGGTGCCCGGAATGCCGCCTGGCGGCTTGCCGGGTGGAATGCCCGGATTCTAGTATCTCCTTCCAGTCAGACGATTTGGAGGACCGGTGGCTAGCTCGAAGCCGACGCCGAAAGGCGACATCCTGATCGTTGACGACAATCCGGTAAATCTGGATCTGCTGTCGGGCATGCTGCTTGACCGGGGCTATCGGGTGCGCGTGGCGACGAACGGCCGGCGGGCCATCTCAGCGGCGAAATCGGCCGTTCCGGACCTGGTGATGCTCGACATCAACATGCCGGAAATGGACGGCTACGAAGTTTGTCGGCAGATGAAGGACGACGACTCGACCCGCGACGTGCCCGTCATCTTCATCAGTGCACTGGACAACGCACTCGACAAGGTAAAGGCCTTCAGCACCGGTGGCGCCGACTACGTCACCAAGCCGTTCCAGTTCGAAGAGGTTCTTGCCCGCATCGAGATCCAGCTCAAGATCTCGCGTCTGCAGAAGGAGATGGAGCGCAAGAACACCGAACTCGAGCTCTCGAATCTTCAGCTCGAACGTGCAAATCGCATGCTCCGAGCGCTGTCCTACCTCGACGGATTGACCGGAATCGCCAACCGCCGTCACTTCGAGGAGAGTCTCGAGCAGGAATGGCGGCGCGCGGTGCGAACAGGCTCGCCGCTGTCGCTGCTGATGGTCGACATAGACCGGTTCAAGGCCCTGAACGACGCCTACGGCCACCAGTATGGCGACGACTGCCTCCGGCAGGTGGCGGCCACGTTCGCCGACACTCTCAAGCGCGCCGGCGACCTCGCGTCGCGATATGGAGGCGAGGAGTTCGCAGTGGTCCTCCCTGCAACGGAACTCGCCGGAGCGGCCGCCATTGCCGAGATCATCCGTTCCCGCGTCGAGGCACTCGGAATTCCACACGAGCAATCGCCGTCCCAGGTGGTGACGGTAAGTGCAGGTGCTGCGACGTGCGTGCCGACTGAATCCCGCGAGGCATCGACGCTCATCGACCTGGCGGATCGGGCGCTCTATCAGGCCAAGCACGATGGCCGCAACCGTGTCGCAACAACGGACGATCTGCCGACTGGTCCCGTGACATAGGCGACGCCGTATCTCCCGCAAGCAGAAGAGTTAGGGGCCTCGCGTGACCAGACTGATTCTCATGGTCACGCGACCGTCTCCGAAAGGGTCGGTTCCTTGACCCGTCGTCGGCGCGTGTGCTAGCGTGCCGGGTTCTTTTCGACTGAATTCCCGCGCCCCGACGGCGCAGTAATCGGAGAGTGTCCGACTCGATATGATCAAGAAAACCCCCTTGAACGAGGCGCACAAGGTTCTCGGCGGCCGGATGGTCGAATTCGCCGGCTGGGAGCTTCCGGTGCAATACACCGGGCCGGCTCCCGAACACATGGCTGTCCGTGAAGCTGCCGGACTCTTCGACGTGAGCCACATGGGCGAGATTGAGATTCGCGGCAAGCAGGCGATCGACCTGGTCGACTATCTGACCGTGAACGACGTTCGAGCGCTGGACGACAATGCCGCCCATTACACGATGTTCCTCAACGAGGCCGGCGGCATCATCGACGACCTCCTCGTCTACAGGGTGTCGAAGTACCACTTGATACTCGTCGTCAATGCTGGGACCACCGAGAAGGACCTGAACTGGATCCTCCGGCACTCGCCGAAGTTCGATTGCGAAGTTGCGAACAACAGCCCGTATTACGCGCAGATCGCGATACAGGGACCAAAGGCCGAGTTGATCCTGCAGAATCTGACTCCGACATTGCTCGACAAGATCCCCAGCTTCAACCATCAGGTTGTCGAGCTTGACGGCATCTGCTGCAGAATCTCGCGATCGGGCTACACCGGAGAAGACGGGTTCGAGATCTACGTCGACTCGACGCACGCATTGAGCATCTGGAACCACCTGCTCCTCGTCGGAGCGGCTGAGGGTCTCGTTCCATGCGGACTTGCAGCGCGCAATACGCTTCGGCTCGAGTCGAAGATGGCACTCTACGGGCACGATATCGACGACACGACGTCGCCGCTCGAGGCCGGACTCGGTTGGGTCGTCAAGATGGACAAGGGCGAATTCGTCGGTCGCGCGGTGCTCGAGCAGCAGAAACGGGATGGTCTCAAGCGGAAGCTCGTCGGCTTCGAGATGCTCGACAAGGCTCCTGCTCGTGACGGATACGAGGTTGCGATCGACGGCACGGTCGTCGGCACCGTCACGTCCGGCTCTCCGGCTCCGTACCTGAAGAAGAACATCGGGTTGGCTTACCTGCCTACGGCTCACGCGTCGGTCGGAACGGCGATCGGCATCCTCGTACGCGGCCGCGTGGTTCCGGCAGTCGTCGTCAAGACGCCGTTTTACAAGCGGACTCGCAGCTTCGATTGACACGCAGGTCCTTCGTTCCGGCGCGGCATCAATGAAGGCCGAGAACCGGCGCACGCCGGTCACTGATTCCAGACCACTCCAGGAGAACTGATGATGGCGACGTATCCAGACGATCTCTACTACTCGAAGGATCACGAGTGGGTTCGTGTTGACGGCGAAACCGGCACGATCGGTATCACCGATCACGCGCAGGAGCAGCTTGGCGATGTCGTGTATGTCGAATTGCCGGCGATTGGTGCGGCATTCGAAGCTGGTGCACCGTTCGGCTCGGTGGAATCGGTCAAGGCCGTCAGCGAGCTGTATCTTCCAGTCGCCGGCGAGATCGTCGAGGTGAACGCTGCGCTCTCGGACACTCCAGAGATCGTCAACTCCGATCCTCACGGGGCAGGCTGGATGGTGCGCATCTCGATCAAGGATGCCGGCGAGCTCTCGGGACTGATGCGGGGAGAGGCCTACACGGCATACGTGAAAGAAGAAGGGGGCGAGTAGCACACTGTGAGGTATATCCCGAGCTCGGCGGAAGAGCGGTCGGAGATGCTCGCTTCCATGGGCAAGTCCGACATCATGGAGTTGTTCGAGTCCGTTCCCGAACGGCTTCGGCTGATGCGTCCACTGAACCTTCCGGCTCCCAAGTCGGAATTCGACCTCGCTGCGTACTTTCGCGAGTTGGCGGACCGGAATCGGACGTCCGGCGATCTGTTCCTGGGTGCGGGTGTCTATGACCATTTCGCTCCGGTAGTCATCGACCACATGGCGCTCCGGTCCGAGTGGTACACGGCCTACACGCCCTACCAGCCCGAATTGAGCCAGGGCACGCTGCAGGCCATCTTCGAGTTCCAGACGATGGTTTGCCAGTTGACGGGTCTCGAGGTCGCCAACGCTTCGCTTTACGACGGATCCACGGCGGTTGCCGAGGCCGTGCTGATGTCGCTCCGGGTCAACAAGGGACGCAATCGCGTCGTCATGGCGTCGAGCATCCATCCCCACTATCGCGCTGTCGTCAGCACCTACTTGAGCAACAGCGACGTCGAGCTTGTCGAAGTCGGATTTGACGAATCGGGCCGCCTCGACCTCGATTCGGCGGGGATTGACGCAAACACGGCGGCCGTCGTCGTTCAGTCACCGAACTTCTTCGGCGTCATCGAGAATCTCGACCAGGTCTGCGCGGCAGCACAGGGTGCCGGCGCGCTGGCTGTCGTCGGCGTCGCCGAAGCGATGAGCCTCGGCGCTCTCAAGGCTCCAGGAGCCTCCGGAGCCGACATCGTCTGCGGCGAAGCGCAGTCGTTCGGGGTGCCGATGAGCTTCGGCGGTCCGTTCGTCGGGTTCTTTGCGACGCGCGAGAAATTCGTCCGGCAGTTACCGGGGCGTCTCGTCGGCCGCGCGTTCGACTCGAACGGCAAGGAAGGCTTCGTTCTGACGCTGTCGACGCGGGAACAGCACATCAGGCGCGATAAGGCGACTTCGAACATCTGCACGAATCAGGGCCTCTTCATGTTGATGGCCACGATCTATCTCTCGACGATGGGCCGGACCGGCCTTCGCGAGGTAGCGGAACAGAACGTCCAGAAGGCGCACTACGCAGCGAGTCGAATTGCCGCGCTCGAAGGCTATTCGGTTCGTTTCTCGGGTCCGTACTTCAACGAGTTCGTCGTCACGACCCCCAGACCCGCGCGCGCCCTGCGCGACGAGCTCGCCTCGCGAGACATCGTTGCGGGACTTCCCCTGGACCGCTACTACGCTGGAATGGACAACGACCTGCTCATCGCCGTGACCGAAACGGCGTCCCGCGCGGGCATTGATCGGCTGGTTGATGCGCTTGCTGCGATCGGAGGCACAAACTGATGGGCTCATCGGACGTGAAGATTCCTGCAGCGGCTGGCCACATCGTTCGCAACGAGGACCTGATCTTCGAACGCTCTCGTCCTGGCCGGCGCGGATACCACCTTCCGGATCTGGATGTTCCGGCGGACGACGTCGCGTCGCTCATTCCCGCCGAGCTTCTGCGCGACGACATCGAGGGAATGCCAGAAGTCTCTGAGTTCGAGGTGGTCCGTCACTTCACACGGCTATCGACCTGGAATTACGGCGTCGATACGGGCCTGTACCCCCTCGGGTCGTGCACGATGAAGTACAACCCGAAGATCAACGAGACTATCGCGCGGTTCGAGGGCTTCGGAAAGGCACATCCCCTTCTCCCCGAATCGCTTTCGCAGGGTTCGCTCGAGATCCTGCGACAGCTGGAGGACGCGCTCGCCGAGATCACGGGACTTCCCTTCATCTCCTTGCAGCCAGCGGCAGGCGCTCACGGCGAGCTGACGGCGATGCTCGCCATTCGAGCCTGCCACGCCAAGCGCGGCAACGTTCGCAAGACCGTCCTGATTCCGGATTCGGCCCACGGCACGAACCCGGCAAGCGCGATCATGTGCGGCTACGACGTGCACGGCGTGACATCGACGTCAGCAGGTCTGCTAGATCCGGCCGACGTCGAGCGGAACATGACCGAGGACGTCGCGGCGTTGATGCTCACGAACCCGAACACGCTCGGGAAGTTCGAGGAAGAGATCGACAAGGTCTGCGAGATCGTCCACGCGAAGGGCGGTTTCGTCTACATGGACGGCGCCAACATGAATGCCCTGCTGGGCATCGCCCGTCCCGGAGACATGGGCGTCGACTGCATGCACCTGAACCTGCACAAGACGTTCTCGACGCCGCACGGCGGCGGCGGTCCTGGAGCCGGACCCATCGGCGTCGTTTCCGAGCTCGAGCCGTTCCTGCCGAAGCCGCGCGTTGGGCGCAGCGAAGACGGATCACTTCGGCTCGACTTCGATCGTCCGGATTCGATCGGTCGCGTCCGGGCTTTCGTCGGCAATTTCGGCGTGCTCGTTCGGGCACTGGCCTACATCTACACCCTTGGAGCTGAAGGGCTGCGGGAAGCGACGGAAACGGCCGTGTTGAATGCGAACTACATCAAGCACCGGCTCGAGGACGTCTACGCCCTTGCCTACGAAGGCAGCGTACTTCACGAAGTCGTCTTCACGGATCGCAAGCAGCACGCTTTCGGCGTCAGGAACAGTGACATTGCGAAGCGCATCATCGACTACGGGTTCTATCCCCCGACGATGTCGTTTCCGCTGATCGCTCCCGGCGCGATCATGATCGAACCGACCGAAACCGAGAGTCGCGAGGAGCTCGATCTCTTCATAGACTCGATGCGGGCAATCGCCGAGGAGTGCGAGCAAACTCCCGAGCTCGTGAAGTCGGCGCCGCATCGCACACGAATGGGGCGCTTCGACGAGACCGCAGCTGCTCGAAAGCCGGTCCTGCGGTGGCAGCCTGCCAAGGGAAAGGTCGCCGGCGCCTGAAACACTAATCGACCGGGGAAGCGGCCCATCGAATGGTTCCCCGGCAAGTCTGTCAAATGGTCTCGGCAAGGAACCACGGGCTCGCTCGTTGAGACGAGAACTGAAAGAGGAACGGATTGTGGACATTGAGAAGCTGAAGGAACAGCTCATTTCCGACCCGGAGGTGATGCGACTCATCGCAAAGCGCGCATTCGAAATCTATCTCGAGCGCCGCGACCGCTACGTCGCTCATCCGGCGGAAGACTGGCTTCGGGCCGAGAGCGAGGTCCTGCCTCGATTGATCAACCAGATGGTTGATCACAACCGGAGGGCCATCGCGGCGAAGGACGACGCCGATCCGGTCTCGTCGAAGGCCGCTGAGCACATGCGCGAGGAAACGTCGAAGGCATCGGCCAAGCCGGCCGCAGTGAAGAAGGCTGCTTCCAAGGCCGCCGCGAAACCGGCTGCGAAGAAGGCTGCCGCTAAGCCTGCGACGGCGAAGAAGCCTGCGGCGAAGGCGGCGCCCAAGAAGTCGGAAAAGCCGGCGGCCAAGAAAGCGACCGCGGACGCGAAGCCGGAGGCGAAGGCGCCTGCCCGGAAGGCAGCCGCCAAGCCGAAGAAGACGGAACCGAAGAAGTAGGAATCGGGATCGAGGACAACCATGCGCGAGCGCATTCACACCGACAGTGCACCCAGGGCCATTGGGCCATACTCGCAGGCGATCCGCGCCGGCGGGTTCCTTTTCGTCTCGGGTCAGATTGCGCTCGATCCTGAAACGGGAGCGGTACTCGACGGAGACGTTGCAGCGCAGACCGAGCGGCTGATGACGAGCGCCACGGCCATTCTCGAGGCTGGTGGCGCTTCCCTTTCGACCGTTGTGAAGACGACGGTCTACCTCACCGACATGGCGCACTTCGCGCCAATGAATGAAGTTTACGGCCGATTCTTCGAGAGTGATCCGCCGGCCCGATCAACGGTTGCCGTCGCGGGACTCCCGCGCAACGTGCTCGTCGAAATCGACTTCGTGGCGATCGCGACGAGCGAGCGAGGGGAGGACTAGGCTGCCTTGACGATCTTCCCGGCCTTGATGCAGCGGGTGCAGACCTTCACACGGCGAACGGCGCCGTTGATGAGTGCACGCACCGACTGCAGGTTCGGGTCGAACCGGCGGCGTGTCTTGTTGTTCGCATGGCTCACGTTATTTCCGAACATCGGGCCTTTGTTGCAGTAATCACAGCGTTTCGACATGGCTTCCTCCTACGGGTGCGATTGAACTGGTCGAAGCAAAAGCCGAGAGTATAGGGATCGAAGTACATGATGTCAACGACTTGGAGGAGCAGGATCTTGGGCAAGAACGCATACTCAATCGCCGCGCTAGCGGCCATTCTCTTTTCTGTCATGGGCTTCGCCGCGTGCGGCGAGTCCGGACCTGGCAAGGGCGCCGACGACACCGCTGCGACCGTCAACGGCGTGGCCATTCCCGTGTCGAAGATCGATCAGATCATCGACCGTCAGTTGAAGGAAAGCGGCCCTGCCGCTCCCCAGCTGACTCCGGTCGCGCTCGCGGCAGCTCGCCTGAAGGTCCTCGAGACGCTCATTCAGGAAGAGGCAATGTTCCAGCGTGCCCAGAAGGACCGGCTCATTCCGACGGATGACGAAGTCAAACAGGCACTCCAGACTCAGATCCAGCAGTCCGGAATGTCCCAGGACGACTTCCAGAAGCGACTCAAGGACTACGGTCAGACCGAGGACGAGCTGAAGGCGGACCTCAAGCGCCAACTCGCCATCCAGAAGCTCCAGGAGAAGATCACGGCCCTGATTCCGGCTCCGACGGACGCCGAGATGCGCAAGTACTTCGACGAGAACAAGTCGCAGCTCATTGCGCCGCGTGGCGTCGAGCTTTCGGACATCATCGTCGATCCCGCGAACAACGGAGCGACGGATGATGCCGTCGGCAACGAGGCTGCTGCCCGCAAGGCGCAGGAGATTGCGCTGGCGCTCGGAACGAATGCCGACTTCGCGACCGTTGCTCGAGCGCGGTCCGAAGACCCGTCTGGCCTCCAGGGCGGCTCGATCGGGTTCTTCTCGGAACAGCGGCTCCAGCAGACGTTTCCCCCTGACGTCGCCCTCAACCTTTTCCGGCTCTCCGTCGGGCAGATGACGCAGCCAATCCAGTCTCAGGATGGCCGCTGGCACATCTTCAAGCTCAACGGGAAGCGCGAGCAGAGCAAGGAGCTGACGTTTGAGGAAGTCAGCGCCGAGATCGCGAAGATGATCACCGACCAGCGCAAGCAGGTGGTCCTCAGTGCGCTGCTCATCGAGGCCGTGGCCACCGCGAACATACGCAATTCGCTTGCGGAGCAGATCGTGGCACATCCTGACACCTTCGGCGCGCTTCGGCCGTCACCGCTGACGGCGCCTCGAGCCGACGGTGGAGCCCCGGCACAGCCGGCAACCAATGCACCGGCGCCGCCGCCGGCTACCAACGCCGCGACCGGCGAGGCGCAGCCCTCAGGTCCGGCCAACACCAACTCGGCGGCAAAGCCTGCGGCGCCTGCGAAGGCCGGCGGCAAATAACACGTCGGTCACTGGTCGCGATCGTGCGCCTCGTCTCGGGTCCCGGACCCGGCCGGAGGCGCACCTTCGCGTCTGGAGACGAATCAGGAAGTCATGCTGTTTCGATTTGACAACGTCTCGAAGTCCTACGGCTCGCACGAGGTGCTTCGCGAAGTCTCATTTCAGATCAATCCGGGCGAGCACGTCGGACTTGTCGGACGCAATGGTGCCGGCAAGACGACGTCCTTCAAGCTGCTGCTCGGAATCGAGGATCCAGACGAAGGCCGAATCGAACAGATGCGCGGACTGCGCATCGGACTGCTGGAGCAGCAGGTCCACGCCGAAGGTGCGGGGACTGTTCGCGAGTCCGCGCTCGAGGTCTTCGCGGATCTGCACACGATGGAAGTCGAGATGCGGCGTCTCGAGCACGAGATGGCGTCCGCAAACGGCGACGAGCTCGATTCCGTGCTCTCGACTTACAGCGACCTTCAGCATCGATTCGAGGATGCTGGCGGTTTCACGATGCACGCGCGCGCCGAGTCTGTCCTGCTCGGCCTCGGGTTCAGCAAGGAAGACCTTAACCTCGAAGCCTCGACGCTCAGCGGCGGCCAGCGCGCCCGTCTCGCTCTTGCGAAGCTCCTCCTCGAGGGGCCCGACATCCTGTTGCTCGACGAACCCACGAATCACCTCGACATTCAGGCCGTCGAATGGCTCGAGGACTTCCTGGCGGAGTACTCGTCGGCTTACATCATCATTTCGCACGATCGCTATCTTCTCGACCGGACCGTCGACCGGATACTGGCGGTCGAGAACGGCCGGATATCGACATACGCCGGCAACTACACGGCCTACCTCGTCGAGAAGGAACAGCGTCGACTGCTCGCGGAGAAGCGCTTTCGCGAACAGCAGGAACTGATCGATCGAACGCAGGATTTCATTCGACGCAACCTTGCCGGCCAGAAGACGAAGCAGGCGAAGTCGCGAAGGAACATGCTCGAGCGAATGGAGCGCGTCGACCGACCTGACTCAGACGGACGCGCAGCGAACTTCGGCCTGACCGCTGCCGCTCGAACCGGGCGCGAAGTCCTGAATGTCGAGGAGCTCGTCATCGGATACCCCGGCGTCGAGCTGGCCAGCGACATAAACTTCGCCGTTTACCGAGGCGATCGCGTAGGAATCATCGGAGGCAACGGCACCGGCAAGACGACGCTCTTCAAGACTCTCCTCGGTACGGTGAATCCGCTCGGCGGCGAGATGGAGTGGGGTCACAACGTTCAGCCGGTCTACTACGATCAGCATCTGGCGGACCTGGATCCGAGAAACGACGTCATCGAGGAGATGAGGCTCTCGATCGCCGGAGCGGACGACCCGACGCTTCGAGGCTACCTTGCACGCTTCCTGTTCACGGGCGAGGACGTCTTCAAGCGGGTTTCCGCGCTGTCGGGTGGCGAACGCAGCCGCCTCTCCATCGCAAAGCTGATCTCCGGCAGTGGCAACGTCCTCCTGCTCGACGAGCCGACGAACCATCTCGACATTCCTTCCCGCGAGGCGCTCGAATCGGCGCTCGAGACCTTCACGGGAACGATCCTCACGATCTCTCACGATCGGTACTTTCTCGACCGGATTTGCGACCGGCTCGTGAACCTCGAGAACGGTCGGGCCGAAGTTTTCGAGGGCCGCTACTCGGACTGGCTCGACGAGCGTCTTCTTCGAAAGTCCGAGGAGAAGTCGCGTGACAGTCAGAACACGTCGACGAAGTCACATACGGCATCTCCTCAGGCGAAGCCGGATCGGCCCAAGGGGCGATCGATTGCGGCCATCGAGCTCGAGATCGCAGATGCCGAGGCCGAGATTGCGGACATCGATGCAACTATGGCAAAGCCTTCGATCGCGAGCGATCACGTCAAGCTCGCGCCTTTGACGGAGGCGCGTACGCACGCCACGGAGCGGCTCGAGAGACTGCTGGCCGAGTGGGAAGCGGCTTCAGCGGGCTAGTCGTCGCTAATTGGAATTCGACCGGTCGGTCGACGCGTCACCCGCGACCAGGCCGAAACCACCAGTGGCGAGCCCACGATCGCGTCAGTCTCCAGCGCTGCCTGTCGAAGCCTCCCCATCAGTGAATCGATGCTGATCTCATCAGGCGTCGCGATGCCGAGGTCGCATATCGGCTCGAACAGATCACGGATGGTGTCGCCGATCAATTCGCAGACCGCGCCGTCCGCGCCGCACTCCACGGCGGCGCCAACGATCATCGTTGGCCGCGCCAGCCCCGCGGTCCGGAATGTCTGGTGCAGGCGCATTCCCATCCCGACATCGAATCCAAGTCCGGCGAGGGCGGCGGCTATCCAATGACCTGCGTCGACGAATGGCTTCAGCTCGGGTCGCACGAGCGGAGGCTGCGTGAAGTCGAACTCCTGAAAGGCCAGCACCCCGCCATCCCGAACTAGAGACGCAAGCCGCCAAACTGTGGCAACGGGATCCGCCTGATGCATGAGCACGAATCGGCCGACGACAGCGTCGAACTGTTCGCCCGCATATCGATCGAGGTCAGCGTGCTGAAACGTGATGTTCGTGACGCCGGATTCTCTGGCCCGTCGTTCCGCTGCGGCGATGGCGGTCGCCGACGAATCGATGCCGACCACGACGCCACCCGGCCCTACGATCCGTGACGCGAGAAATGCGACGTCTCCGGAACCACAGCCGACGTCGAGCACGCGCATTCCAGTATCGAGTCCGGACTGTCGGAAGAGCTGTTCAGTCAGCGGCTCGAAGAGTCGAGAACGTGCCTCTATTCGGCGCAGCTGGCGCTCGTACGGTAGTTCGTCAGCCTCGACTCCCCTCGAGCCTGACCCGTTTGAGTCCAGCATAGCCCCCCCTCACCCGCTCCAGTTTCGTCGTCGATCCGCAAAATCAGTGGCCGGCGTACGGCGGACCACGCGTCGTCACGCCGTCACCGGCTCACCCGTATTCCCACGCGATGCGCGGGATGCTCCCCAATCGGCCGACAAGCGTCGGGCAATCGACTGAACGCACTCACCTTACTGGCCTTCACAAGCAAAGATCCTTAAGGGAGCCTAAAGAAGTTCTAAGGATCGAGGCCCCATCGAAGGTGCTTTCCGGGACGCGGCTTTCCGCTCTCCCCTTCGCTGCGTATAATCGACCTGGTTCGACATCCGTCGTTCAGCAGACATCGATTCACGGACTTCGCTTTTGCACCCGGGGGGTCGGTGTAGTCTGAAGTGCCGCGGGCTTCAGGCCTTCGGCATTCGGGCGAACGAACCGCAGGAGTCCACCACACCCCATGACATCGTCGAACGCACGCCCCACCGGGGACGTATCGGAGCGGCTAGCTCCGCTGATCGGTGCCGTTCAGCGTGGAGAGCGAGACTCCGCGATGGGAATGCTCGACGACCGATCCCTGTCGCCGGCCGACCAGGCCGAGCTTCGTGTCGCGCTCGCCGAGTCCTTCGAGATGGCGGGCCGCTTCGACGAAGGCCTTCAGGTTCTTTCGCGGTACGAAGACACGTCGATGCACGACGGCCTTGCGCCGGACCTCGTCGCACAGATCTGGCTCCAGCTCGCCAGCCTGTATCGATGGCTCTACGAGATTCCCCGCTCGATTACCTTTGCGGGCCATAGTCTGCGCGTCGCGGAGACGGACGAAGCGCGTGGCTGCGCCCACCGCCTGCTCGGCTACGTCTACTGGATGATGGACGAGTACGCGATTGCCCGGGACCACCTTGCGCAGGCTCTCGAGTACCACAAGCGCGACGGGAATCCGCACGAGCTCGCTCACACCTACTGGAATCTCGCGATGGTCGACAACGTCGAGGGTCACCTCGAATCGGCCAAGCAGGATTGCATGGCCGGATTCGAGCTTCTGCGCGGAACTTCTTCGTTCCGGCCGAAGGACCATCTGTTGATGGGGCGCCTGCTCAACTACATGGCGCTGATCAACACCGATCGCGGCGACATCCATCGAGCCATCGCTGATTACGAAAAGACCATCGAGCACTGGTCGTTCGTCGAGGACAAGCGGTTCCTCGCACTCTCCTACAACAACCTCGGTGATGCGCTGCTCGCAGTTGGCGAGTGGAAGCGCGCGGAAGCCGCACTGCTAACGGCGATTCAGTACATCAGGCGTTCGGCGTCCGTCCGCAGCGAGCCTCGCGTGCTCATGACGCTGGCGGACCTCCAGCTCTTCCAGGGCAAGACCGACCAGGCCATGGCCACGGCGGAACGCGCCCTGAAGCTTGCGAAGGAACGCGGCCCGAAGTCGGCAGAGGCTGAGAGCTGGCTGACTCTCGGGCGGATTCATCACGTCACCGGTCACTACGCCGAAGCGCTCGCCGCCTTCAATACGTGTCACGAGCTCGAGGAACGACTCGGACGAATGGTCGACATGCCCGAGACGCTCATCAGCCTGGGCGATCTCGCGCTCGACATGGGCGACCACGATGCCGCAGCCGAGCATCTGCGCCGAGCGCAGCGCCTGCTCGTCGAGCAGCCGAACCTGTATCACTCCGGCCTGCTCGCCCGGTGCGAGGGAAGGCTGAGAGCGGCATCGAGCGAATACACGGAGGCCATCTCGGCGCTCGCACAGTCCGTCTCGATATTCGAATCGACAACGTACGTATACCAGGCTGCACTGTCGCACCTCGAGATGGGTCGCGTGCTCGCGCGTACCGCGAACACGGTTCGCGCGATGAGCCACCTGAAGCGTGCGCTTCGCACATTCACCGAGCTGCATGCCGAGCGCGACAAGGCGCGAGTCGAGGAAGCGCTTGCCGCGACCAAGAACAGCGGCCTGCTGTCGAACGCATTGCCGTCGGTATTCACGCTCGACGCACTGATCATCGAACGCCTCGTTGCCGCGTCGACCTCGCACGAACTGCTGCTGCGTGAGCTCGCCACAATCATCCGGGACGAGACCAGCCAGACAGCGGTGCTGTTCGAGATCGCGAACGATCACGACCTCAAGCTCGTCACCGCGCGCGGTTGCGACCGCGAATACGCCTATGAGGCCGCGCGCGAGGCCGTGCGATACCTGACGGAGCACCAGCTACCCGAGTCGGGCGCGAAGGTGAAGTTCCTCTCTGATCGGCGCGAGACGAATGCCCGGCGCTTCATGCTCTACACGACGGCGGATACGTCGTCGGCGATCGGTCACCTCGATTCGCTGCTCAAGCTCGTCGAACAGGGACTCGAGGTGTGTTCGCTCCGAGCTGCAGCGCTTGCACTGGCTGCACCGCAGGTTCGATCGCGCCTGCCAGAAGAGATCGTCGAGTTTCCGATCGGAATCGTAGCGGCCAGCGCGGCGATGCGCTCCGTCATCGACCAGATTCGGCGAATCCGCTCGTCGGACGTTACTGTCCTGATCACGGGCGAGTCGGGAGTCGGAAAAGAGCTGGTGGCAAGGGCGATCCATCACGAGTCTGCCCGGAAGGCGAAGATCTTCCTCCCGTTCAACTGCGCGGCCGTTCCGGACGATCTGCTCGAGTCACGGCTCTTCGGACATCGCAAGGGCGCCTTCACCGGCGCCACGAGCGACCGCATCGGCGTGGCGCGGGCCAGCGAGGGCGGAGCGCTCTTTCTCGACGAGATCGGCGAGATCGCCCTCGAGATGCAGCCGAAGTTGCTGCGCTTCCTGCAGGACCATGAAATTCAGCCGCTCGGCGAGGACCGGCCCATCAACGTCGACGTTCGGGTCATTGCCGCGACGAACCGCAACCTCGAGGAGTTCGTGGCCGAGCGGCGATTCCGCGAAGACCTCTACTACCGACTCAACGTCATCCGTGTGAACGTCCCGCCTCTGCGCGAGCGCCGCGAAGACATCCGCTATCTCGCCGAGCGCTTCCTACGGGAACTCGTCGAGCGCGAAGGACGCGAAGCCCAGCTCTCCGACGATGCCATTCGCCATCTCGAGGCCTATTCATGGCCCGGCAACGTTCGCCAGCTGCGAAACGAGATCGAGCGGGCGGTTGCCATGGTCGAGGACGGCGGAACGGTTCTCGCCGAGCACTTCTCTCCCGAGATTGCGGTTGCTGAACGTCGAGCTGCA
>CAZQBW010000007.1:0-52350 GCA_964591515.1 uncultured Clostridia bacterium | reverse complement strand
CGACCATCGACACAACGGCCACCAGCATGACCATTGCGTAGAGAGTCTTCTTGAGGCTCATTTCCTTCTCCATTCGTGGTGAAAACACGTGAGTGATTGAAAGTTAAACTGAATGCAATTGTGTCAGAAACCTGTCGGCTATTTCTATGCACATCGCGTGCCAGAAAGCACGGGATAAACGCCGAACTCATCCGGTTTCAATTGGGTTCAGGTGAGGCACGTTCCGCCATTCCGGCATAGACAATGCGTTGTTTTGTTAATGTTCCTGCAGACCTGTCGATGCGAAATAGCTTTCCAGTCCTGCATTGGGCGTCGCGCAGCCACTTGAAGCTGAAAGCGATATCAGAATGAGACCGTCTGGAGAGCGAAGATTCGGCGGAAGAACTGCCGATGAAGGTGGGTGAGAACGGGGGACCGGAAACTCACTGGAGGTGAATTGAAATCGATAGCGATTCAGCCTCCGGCCCCCATTGACCCGCGGACAGCAGACTTGACCACGCCCGTCAGGGCTGCGGTCCCGTCCGCGATAACGTCTGTAACGAGCAGGCCAAACTGCTTCCGGAAAGTGCCGAGCGCTTCCGCAAAGTACTCAGGCGAACTACCTTCCGGGTTCAGCGTGATTGCTACTACAGGTGAGCCCGAGAGGAGCTCGGCGGTCCGGATGTGGCGATCGAGGGACTTCGCCCCGAATCTGTCTTCCGGATCGAGTCGAGAGTGCGTCGGAGCGTGTTGCATCACCACAGCGCACGGCCGCGCCGTCGTCAGGAGTTCCAGACCCGATGGGTTCGACGGGTTGAGCACGCTTCCCTGGCCCTCGAGGATCATCATCTCCGGCTGACTCTCGCGCCAGGCATCGACGATGACGCCTTCCAGTTCGCCGGCGACGTACTTGTGCACGATCGAGTCAAGTATGACCGTCCACGGAATTCCCTGAAACCAGGACGTCTCGCCCGTGCCGATCATGACGGTTCGGACCCCTTCTCCGGCCAGTGCCTCGGACAGTCGAACAGTCGTCGTACGCTTTCCGACCACAGAGTGCGTTCCAACGACCGCAATACGGGCAGCGCCGACGCCGTCGATTTCACCGGTATAGCTTCGCAACTGGGCCAGCGGCTTCGGATATCCGACTGATCGAATCTTCGCGGAGGACAGCATCGTGAGCCCTGGGAATTCGGCATCGTCGACAAGATACGGCTTCAGGGCACTGTCGACGCTGATTCCGGATTTCAAAGCGTCCCGGATCACCTTCCGATGTTGCGGAGGCATCCGGCCATCGCGAGGGTTGAGACCTATGACGAGATAATCCGGCCTGCGCCGCAGCGCTTCAATTGCCTGGTGGAGACTCGAGAACACCGGAATCGGTTTCGTCACGCCTGTGATGACGTCACCGGCCAGCCGCCCGGAATTCTCGCTGTCGATCACACCGAGAATGTCGTAGCGACTGCCGAACCGAACCAGTCCATTGGCGGTCTTCCCGTCCGGACTTCCAAATGCCCCTTCGCAGAAGATGAGTGCAGTGCCGTCCATCAGGACCTCCGTCCATTCAACCTTCGCCGAAGCCGCGGTTCGAATCGCCCCGGTCCCGGTTTGCAGCCGTCGCCTCCGTTCATCTCGGGAGCCTAGCCGCCCTCGAGCGACCGAAGTCTACCAACTCGCCGGCTTCCGGCGAAGTCAGTCCGATTCATCTCTGCCGAGCGGACTCAACGACCGCGCATGGTCCGAATCAGGGCTTCCATGTGTCCCAGATAACGCTCCAGCGCCGTGCGCCCAAGAGGCGTGATCCGGTACTCGGTTCTCGGCAGCCGGCCGTCGAATGACTTGGTGCAAGAGACATAACCCGCGTCCTCGAGCTTTCGCGCGTGGACACTCAGGTTGCCATCGGTCGAGTCGAGCAGCCGCTTCAGCTCGTTGAAAGTGAGCGCCTCGTTGACCGCGAGCGCGCTGACGATCCCGAGTCGCATCCTCTCATGTATCAGCCGGTCGAAGGTCTGCGGCGCCACCGTGGATGGCGTCGCCGGGTCGCTTGGCACCTCGGTGAGCGCCGAAGTCGTCTTGACCGGCATTTCGGCGGCTCGAGCTTTTGATGTTCGTCTAACCACCGTGCCTCCTCGCGATCAGAACACCGAATCCAATGTGCAGGCCTCCGAACCCGGCCGCAAGCATCACGTCGCCGGTTGTCGGAACCAGAAGGGCCAGGACCCCAGCGACCAGGAAGGCTGCTCCCATTACCGGGACGCTTCGTACCGAGTACGCCCCGCCTGCCATCACAGCCGACCCGTACATCGCGAGCCACGTCCCCGGCAGAACGTCCCACGCGCCGGCGCGGACGAGCACGAGCGTCAGGACGGCACCGACGATGATCGGCGGCGTGAAACCGAGCATGAACTTGCGACCCGGCCCGCGAAGGAGCGTTTCACCGGCGCGCCGAACCTTCCACGCCATCGTGCTGGCCGCAATTGCCACCGCCACCACAGCCTCACCGAGCCAGACAGCAAGCCAGTTCCGCACCTCGGGCTCTGACGCTGCAAGCCACGCAGCGGCGATCGCCGTGACTCCCATTCCAACTCCACCCCAGCCAGGAACCGCAGTGAAGGAGGCCGCACTCGCCATCGTCTCGCGGATGAACCTCAGATTGTCCATCGCCCGGTCGTGAAGCGCCGGAGGATCCGGATACCTGTCCTGTTGTGGCGGAATCGATTGCATGTAGCGATGCTACGACGGCATTCCAGATGCGACAAGTTCTTTGTGGAGTAGAGTAGCAGTCACCTGCGTGACTACCGCGCAGCGGCGGGTTCGGGGTAGACTTGCCGGCTTTCTACGAGGACCCACTCGGATCTGGAGACGCTACCGTGATTCCCTTTCTCGACAACGCCAAGGTGAGTGGAGAATGCGAGGCCGGGCACGCCGGGGCCGGTTTGGCCATTCAGCGGCCCCGGCTGGAGGCGAGCCTGCGATGACTGCCGATTCTCCATCACCGGTGCCCGGCCGGCTTTCGCTGACCGCGCAACGGCTGCGGCCAAACGCCATTCGGGCCATGGCACCCCTGCTTTCCCGTCCGGGTCTGGTGTCGTTCGCTGGCGGTGTTCCGAGCGCCGCCACTTTTCCGACCGACGCGATTGCGCGAATCGCTGCACGACTCATTCGAGAGGAAGGCCCACGCGTCCTGCAGTACGGCACAACGCGCGGCAATCGCGACTTCGCCGGACTCGTCATCGAGCGGCTGCGGGCGAAAGGCATCTCGTGGGCCGCTCCCGAGAACGTCCTGCTCACGAGTGGCTCTCAGCAGGGACTCGACTTGCTTGCGCGTGTTCTCGTCGATCCGGGTGACGTTGTCTTCTGCGAGCTGCCGAGTTACATCGGAGGCCTATCGTCGCTCTGGGCAGCTGGCGCCGACCTGGTCGGCATCCGGCTGACCGATCGCGGTCCCGACATCGCCGAGCTCGAACGAAAGGTACTCGATGCTCGTGCTGCCGGACGAACGGCACGGATCGTCTACACGATCCCGACCTTCCAGAATCCATCGGGAATCTCGGCCGACGCTGCTTCGCGCCTGGCGCTCTATGACCTCGCCGAGCGTCTCGACCTCATTCTCATCGAGGACGATCCGTACAGCGAAGTCTATTTCGATCCGGGCGATCCTCCGCCGTCACCGCTCGCGTCGCTCGATCGAAGCGGCCGCGTCGTCTACCTCGGCAGTCTCTCGAAAGTACTGTGTCCAGGCCTTCGCGCCGCCTGGACAGTCGCGAATCCGGAAATCTCGCGCCATCTGGAACTGGCCAAGGAAGGCGCCGACCTCTGCTCGTCTTCGCTCGATCAGGCAATCGCCGCAGAAGCGCTGAAGGAGGGCCTCGTCGACGACCGGCTGCCTTCCATCCGCCGCTTCTACGCCGAACGCTGCAATGCAATGCTCAGTGCACTGCGCCGCGAGGCTATGCCGGGCTGCTCCTGGACACACCCTACGGGCGGTCTCTTCGTCTGGGTAAGCCTGCCGGACGGGATCGACGCTCGCCTGATGCTCGACGCCGCGGTCGACGCCGGGGTCGCTTACGTTCCGGGCGCGCCATTCTTCGTTGACGGGACCGGCTCGAACACGCTTCGGCTCGCTTTCTCGAAGGAGGAGCCGGATGCGATCGACCAGGGTGTGACAACTCTCTTCAAGGTTCTGTCGTCATGACGGCGGCGTGGCGCGACAACCTGGTGACGACCGCCGACGGCATCGCAGCCATTCTGCAGTCGACGCGGCGAATTGCCGTGCTCGGCATAAAGACCGAGTCGCAGGCGGGTCAACCGTCGATCGAGGTTCCGCGATACATGCAGGAGCACGGATTCGACATCGTTCCCGTTCCGGTCTACTTCCCCGAGGTCACGACGATCTTGGGCCGCCCGGTCGCGAGGCGACTTGCCGACGTCGAACCACCTGCCGACATGGTGAACGTCTTCAGACGGTCCGAGGATGTCGCGGCGCATCTCGACGATCTGCTGGCAGCAAGGCCAGCCGTCGTATGGATGCAACTGGGAATCTCGAACGAGCCCGTCGCGCAGTCGCTGGCGCAGGCCGGCATCAAGGTCGTACAGAATCGCTGCCTCATGGTGGATCATGCCAGATTGGCGAGACGATGAAATTTGCGTCGTCAGCCCGTCTGGTGTCGAATCACCTCGTACAAACCTCAACCGCGGACCCGCCGCGTTGACCGGCCGCACTTCGGTGCCCGAACCCGGAGAAAGATGATGCCCGCATGCCTCCCACTCTCTACATTTCGCTCGATGTCGAAGCGAGCGGCCCGGTTCCCGGAATGTTCAACCTGCTGGCGATCGGCGCCTGCTCGCTCGTCGACGACGGTTCCGAAGCGCGAGTGCTCGACGGCGCCGAGCACGAATTCAAGATTCTCATCAAGCCCATCCCGGGCGCGGAGAACGACCCTGAAGCCCTGAAGTTCGCAGGCGGACTGGTCCCCGAAGAGCTCGAGACAACCGGCGAGGAACCACGCATCGCCCTCATCGCCCTCAACGAGTGGCTCGAACGTGAACGCGTCTCTGCCAATGCCAACCGTCCGCACTTTCTCGCGCACGCTGCGAGTTTCGACTGGATGTACCTGCGCTGGTACTACCAGAAGTTCGGCGTCCACTGCCCGTTCGGATTTGCCGGCGTCGACATCAAGGCGTTTGCAATGGGATCACTAGGAATCTCGTGGGAAGAAACCTCGAAGGACGCTCTCGGTCGTCGTGCCGGACTCGAGCCCGTTGATCCGCTCCGGCTGCACGATCCGCTCTACGATGCGCACTATCAGGCCAGGCTTTTCTGCGCGCTCGTGAACACCCGGCGAAGGATGTCGACGACTGCGGGTTGACGAATTGCGAGGAGGCGAAGTGAACGATCTGTCGGATGCGCTCGAGGCACTCGAACGGGTCTTCGGATTCACCGAGTTTCGCGAAGGCCAGGACGACGTGATCCGCGCCGTCCTCGCCGGACAGAACGCGCTTGTCGTCATGCCGACCGGCGGCGGAAAGTCGCTCTGTTATCAGCTGCCGGCAATCGTCAGGGACGGAACGACGCTCGTTGTCTCGCCGCTCATCGCCCTGATGAAGGACCAGACGGATGCGCTCGCCGAGCGTGGAGTCCCGGCGACGATCATCAACTCGACGGTTTCGCCCGGTGAGATCTCGCATCGGATTCGCGCGATGCGCGGTGGCGCCTACCGGCTCGTCTACGTCGCTCCGGAGCGCTTTCGGAGCGAGCGGTTCGTCGAGGCGCTCGCCGAGTCGAACGTGTCGCTCGTGGCCGTCGACGAGGCGCATTGCATCTCGGAGTGGGGCCACGATTTCCGGCCTGACTACCGGCTGCTCGGGGCGTCGATCCGGCGGATAGGCTGTCCCCAGGTGCTTGCGCTGACGGCGACCGCGACGGCAGAGGTGCGCGCCGACATCGCCAGGCAACTCGTACTGGGAGAAGCTCGCCACTTCATTGCGGGATTCGACCGCCCCAATCTCGCCTTGCGAGTCATTCCTACGGCCCGGGAACGCGACAAACTCCGCGAAACGCTGGCAACCATTCGGCGGGCGGGCGGCTCGGGCATCGTCTATGCAGCGACCCGAAAGGCCGTCGATGACGTCGCCGCTCAACTTTCATCCAACGGACTTCGCGCAGCCGCCTACCACGCCGGCCGGTCCGATCGAGCGCGCGTCGCAGCACAGGAGTCCTTCATGTCCGGCGACCTCGACGTGATCGTCGCGACGAATGCCTTCGGGATGGGAATCGACAAGTCCGACATCCGGTTCGTGATCCACTGGCACATACCCGGATCGCTCGAGGCCTATTACCAGGAGATCGGCCGCGCGGGTCGCGACGGCAAACCGTCGACTTGCGCCTTGCTCTTCAACTACGCCGACACGCGGTACCAGCAGTTCTTCATCGACGGCAGTTTCCCTCCGCTGGATACCGTCGCTGCAGTGTACGCCGCCGTCGTCGGTCTCGATGCCGCAGGGCGAGAGGCCACGACATCGAAGATCGCGGGACGCGTCGCAATGAAAAACGAAATGAGTCTCGCGTCCGCGCTCGCGATGCTCGAGCGCGCGGGTCACGTCGAGCGCGTGGCCGGCGCAGATCCCGGGGAACGGTTCGGGAGGGCCTTTCGCCTGTTGGACAATCCGCCTGCAAAGGCCCTTCGAATCAATAGGGCCGAGGTTGCGGCGCGCGCCGCGTCCGAACAGCGAAAGCTCCGGCGGATGGTTGATTTCGCGTATTCCGAGAACTGTCTGCGAGCCTTCATTCTCAGGTACTTCGGCGACCGAAAACCGCTGGAGAGATGTGGAACCTGCAGCGCCTGCGCACCGGCCGAGAGACCGGCGCCCGAACAGAGAAAGGCGCGCGCGCGGCGCGACGTCGATCGCCTGGTTCTCGAGGCGGCTCCGACCGGAGACGCTCTTCTCGGACACCTGCGCCAGACCCGCGCCGAACGTGATGACCAGTCCGCCCGCGAAGTAGCGCTCGGTCGTACGACGTTGACCGAGAATGCGACACGAGCCCTCGGCGAGCACCAGACAATCGTCGCGCGCAAAGTTCTCTCGTGCGTTGCCCGCCTCAATGGCCGGTTCGGAAAGAGCACGGTGGCTGGCGTGCTGCGCGGCTCGAAGGCAAAGAAATTGATCGAGGCTGGCCACGACAAGCTCTCGACCTACGGCCTGTTGCGCGAAATGACCGTCGACGAAATTGGTTCGTGGTGCGACGCGCTCATAGCGGCTGGCCACCTCGACGTGTCGCGCGGAGCGTACCCAACGCTTTCGCTGACGCCGAGCGGCCGCGACGCGATGCGAGGCACGTTGCCGCTCTCGCTCGAGCTTCAGAGGTTCGGTTTGACGCGATCAGGATTGCCCCTGGAATCGCCTTCGCCGCGGCGGTAGCCTCGTCCGGGACTGCTGCTATACACTCACGGGTCGCGCGAAACACTCGCGTCTGGAGGAGTCGTCATCATGAAGGATGCATTCATTCTAGCCGGCGCCCGAACGCCGGTCGGCAAGTTCCAGGGCTCGCTCTCGCCGTTTCAGGCGCCCGAGCTGGGCAGCTTCGCGATCCGGGCAGCCATCGAGCGCGCCGGCATCGATGCTGCCGAAATCGAAGAGGTGATAATGGGCTGCGTGCTGCAGGCCGGGCTCGGACAGAACCCGGCACGGCAGGCCGCGCTCAAGGCCGGCTGCGCCAACTCCGTGGGCGCGATGACGATCAACAAGGTCTGCGGATCGGGACTGAAGTCTGTCGGGCTCGGCGCGCAGGCCGTGATGCTCGGCGAAGCGGAGATCGTGATCGGCGGCGGCATGGAGTCCATGACGAACGCACCCTACCTGCTGCCGAAAGCGCGGCAGGGCTATCGACTCGGCAACGGCACGCTCGTCGACGCCATGATCAACGATGGCCTGTGGTGCGCGATGGACAACTGGCACATGGGCAACACCGGCGAGTACGTCGCCGAGAAGTACGGCATCACTCGCGAAGAACAGGACGAGTTCGCCTACAACTCGCACCGCAAGGCCAGTGCGGCGATCGAGGCCGGACGCTTCGCGGACGAGATCGTCCCGGTGGCGATTCCTCAGAAGAAGGGCGATCCGGTCATGTTCTCGACCGACGAGAGCGTTCGCGCCGACACCACGGTCGAAACACTGTCGAAACTGCGCCCTGCGTTCACGAAGGACGGCACTGTCACGGCTGGCAACGCGCCCGGCGTCAACGACGGCGGCGCGGCGGTCGTGGTGGGGACGGCATCGCGGGCCGAGAAGCTCGGCCGCGCTCCCCTAGCGCGAATCGTCGCGCAGGCAACGAGCGGCATGGAGCCGAAGCTCGTGATGATGGCTCCGGTCGAGGCCGTTCGAAAGGTTCTCGCGAAGACTGGATGGCAGCGCAGCGACGTGGACCTCGTCGAGCTCAACGAGGCCTTCTCGGTCCAGGCTCTGGCCGTAACCCGCGAGCTCGAGCTCGATCCGGAACGGGTGAACGTCAACGGAGGCGCAGTCGCCATCGGCCATCCTATCGGCGCGAGCGGCGCCCGGGTGCTCGTGACGCTGCTTTTCGAGATGCAGCGACGAAACGCGAAGCGCGGCATCGCGGCTCTCTGCCTGGGCGGCGGCAACGCCGTGGCCATGGCGGTCGAACGGTAGAGACCAGGCGCGAACTTCAGACAGAGGAGAATCAGTAGACGTGGCACACGAGATAAGCACCTTCGGCGTCATCGGCGCCGGCACCATGGGAAACGGAATTGCGCAGGCTGCGGCGCGAGCGGGGCTTTCGGTAATCCTCCGTGACGTCGACCAGCGATTCATCGATCGCGGGCTGGCGACTATCGACAAGAGTCTGCAGCGCGACGTCGACAAGGAACGGCTGACGGCCGAAGGCAAGGCCGAGGTTCTCGCCAGGATCACGACGACAACCGGCCTCGAGACGTTCTCGGAAGCCGACATCGTCGTCGAAGCCATTACCGAAGACCTCGCCGTCAAGACCGATCTCTTTCGATCGCTCGACCGCATCGCCCGTCCGGGTGTGATACTCGCCAGCAATACGTCCTCGATCTCCATCACGAAACTCGCCGCCTCGACGTCCAGGCCGGAGCGGTTCATCGGCATGCACTTCATGAACCCGGTGCCGGTGATGAAGCTCGTCGAGATCATCCGCGGCGCGGCGACGTCCGACGAGACATATGCCGACGTGAAGGCGCTCTCTGAGCGGATGGGAAAGACGCCGGTCGAGGTCAACGACGCACCCGGATTCGTTTCGAATCGAGTGCTGATGCCGATGATCAACGAGGCAATCTTCTGTCTTTATGAGGGAGTCGGCACGCCGGCGTCGATCGACGAGGTCATGAAGCTGGGCATGAACCATCCGATGGGGCCGCTGACGCTTGCTGACTTCATCGGTCTCGATGTCTGCCTCGCGATCATGAACGTGCTCCACGACGGGTTCAACGACTCGAAGTACCGTCCGTGTCCCCTTCTGAAGAAGTACGTCGACGCGGGCTGGCTGGGCCGGAAGTCGGGTCGCGGTTTCTATGTCTATGCGTGAGGCGCCTTCGAGAACTGAGTCGGAAATAGCGCGATTCATCCCTCACGGATCGTTGTAGAATGCACGCGTGAGGATCTACTGCCAGAAGTGCGCTGCCGGAAATCCGATGGATCACTCGACGTGCATGCGGTGCAAGGCGCCGCTGCACATCGTGACTATCCCCCGTCGTCACGAGCACCTCTTCTCTGAGCCGGACGGAATCGAGGAGCACCTGCTGGAGCGGATCTCGACGCTCGAGACCGAGATCGAGAAAGTGCGGCTTCGTAATGACCGGCTCCTTGATCTGATTCACCGACAGGCCAACGCGAGCTTCAACGATCGTGCACTTCTGGATGCGGTCGTTTCGCTGCTCGAGGAACACACGGGCCTCGATACGGACGAGGTTGAAGTTCGCTGGCGACAGCTCGTCGACCGGTATTCCGACGAACTCGACGAGCGCGACCGGATCGAAGAGCGGTCGCGCGAAATCTCGCTTGCATACGGAGGCAGCGATCGCGGTTCGTTCGACAGGCTGGTCGATGACGGTATGCAGATGGTGTTGGGCGGCGACGAGCGTCGGGGTATCCGACGACTCGAGAAGGCGCTGCGGCTCGACCCGGCGAACGGGCCTCTCGGCAAGTTCCTCGGCGAGCATTTCTTCTTCACGGGCCGGCGCTCGCTGGCCCGGCGTTACCTCGAGCGCGCAGCGTCGAAGGAGCCGCGCAACACGCATGTCGCCCTCATGCTCGGAGTCGTATGCGGAGACGACGGCGAAACCGAGTCGGCACGACTGTACTTCGAGCGGGCGCTTGCGATTCGCAAGGACTCGTTCCTCGCTCACTATGGGCTTGGACGGCTCCACGCGGTAGAGGGTCGATATCGCGAGGCCCTCGTGCATTTCAAGCGGGCTCTCTCGTTGAGCCCGTCTGCGGAGATGCACTACCTCGTCGGACGCACCTACCTCGAGCAGGAACGCCTCGACGTCGCTGAACGGCATCTGCGAAAGGCCGTCGATCTCGATCCGTCCTTTGACCAGGCGCTCTATCATCTGGGACTGATTCACCTTCGGCAGTCCGATGTCGATCGCGCACGCGAGTTCTTTCAGGCGGCATCCGAAGTGAATCCCGACGAGCGCCGGTACCGAACGGCTTTGTCCGCGAAGACGGCAAAGCGGCTCGTCCTGCTTCCGGTGTTCGGCCCCGGGCGGATCACTCGTAAACGCTCGATCACGAATGGCGATGCGCGGTTCACGATGCTCGTCATGCGTACGCTCGCGGACGACGCTTTCGGCGACATGCCCGTCGCGCGCGAGTGAACCCGGGCCGCGACGCGCCCTGGTGCGACAACCCCATCCTGGATTCGGAGACTCCTTGCCAATGACGAACGCTTCACCTTCGACGGCACCCAGCCGCCGGCTCGCGGTCCTTCAGCCATCCGGAGAATGCCTCTCGTGCACTCACGGTCGCGTTCGAATGGTGAAGGAGCAACTTAAGATCACGTGCGCGAAGCGGCGCCGGTCCGGCGTCGACTGCCCGGAGTATGTCGATGACGGGCGCTCCGAAGTGCTGCACTCGATCGTCCGACGGTTGCGACGGACCCAGACCGGGTATCGACGGGTGTTCAACGTCGTCCAGCCCGATTGCCCGAACTGCAAGGAGAACTGCTGCACGCGTCCGTTTCTCAAGAAGACGCCGTTCTATGGGGAAGATGGAATCTACTATCTGCTGATCGGACAGCCGCTACCGTCGATCCCGCAGGGCGTCGATCACTGCATCTTCTTCAATCAGGGCTGCACGCTGCCATCACATCTGCGGCCTCACGTCTGTATCGAGTACAAGTGCCCGTTCGTGCCCCAGCCGAAGCAGATAGATGTGCTCGGAGACCGGATGCAGGAAGACACGATCTACCTCATTTCTGTGGCGACGCAGGAGTATTCGGAATGGCGCGGTGTCTATCCCGAGAAGGATTCGGGCGGTCGACAGACGGGCGCGACTGTGGATCGATTCCAGAACCGGTGGGACCCGAAGCGACCGCTCGAGGATCTCAGGGAGAGATACGGAGTCTAGCAATGTGTCGGAGCGAGCACGGCCCTTTGCCCTGGCTCGGCATTCGTGTTCTCCGGGGCCGTGATGCGAGCTACGAGGCCTGGTCTGGTGCTACTGCTGCCGCCTAAGGTCGATCGGGCCGAGTGACTTTCGGAGGGCCAGGCTTCGGCTTCACGGGCGACTGGCCCGGCTGCAGTGCAGTCTTCGGACCCTCGCCCGATGAGGGTTGGCCGTCACCCTCCGGTGCGTCAGGCTCCACCGGCGACTTGATCTCGGTGAGCATGATCTCGATCTCTTCGCGCACCGAGTAGTACGGCTTGTCGCTGATCACGTTGTCGGCATCCCGCCATCCTCGAACGACGTCCCCGTCGAGCCGGAATCGGCCGAACTGGTAGTTCAGCGTGCGATAGAGGCCGCCGTCCCGGATGAGGAAAACGAGCCACTCTTCCTTCTTGCCGTACTTGTCGTCCGTGTTCGCAACGAGCGAGTTGCTCGCAACGCGAACGTCCTTCAGAGTGAAGTCGCCCTCGATGACGTCGACGATATCGAGCTTGGCAATCTGCTTGAAATCGCCCCAGTCGGACTCGTCCGTCTTGTCGACCTTCACACGTGCGATGAGAACGGACTTTGCGATGAGCTCCCGGATCGGCATGACGCGAAGGTCACCGTTGCCGGGCAACGCCAAACCGACGACGGTAGCGGCAGCGACTACGCCAACCGCAATGGCACTCAGCAGGGGGGTTCTGAACATATCGGTGATCGTCGTGTTTCCCTTCAAACGCCCGAGTGTAACCGACGCCTCACGTGTCTGACAACGAGGCGACAGTCGGACGCGCGGCGTCGGTCAAACGCTGCCCGCGCCTCGACGTTGCATTACTCTTCGACGGTTTCGGCCCCACGCGCGAAATACCGGCGATACAGCCAGAACGCAATGCCTGCAATCGCCACCGCCGCGAGCACCTTGAGACCGTGCCGCTTGATGATCTCCACGGCTTCTTCGCCGAACTGAACGGCGAGCAGTGCTTCGAGACTGAACCTCAGGAAACGGCCAATCGCCACTGCGATCACGAATCGCATCCAGTGGATCTTCAGGACGCCCGCCGACAGATTGAAGGCCTTGAATGGAAACGGAGGAGGAAGGAGCGCGGCAACCGCAATCGAAACGATGTCGTACCGGCCGAGCAGGTTCTCTATGCGCTCGCGCCGCTCTGGCGAGACTTTCGACAGCGCCGCGGCTCCCGCTCGCCGCGCGCCGAGGTACAGCAGCGTCGAGCCAGCGACAGCACCTGCCGTCGCCGCCAGCACTGTCACCGGGGCAAGCGCCGGCGACTTCGCCGAAAGCACGATGACCGCAAGGTCGGCTCCGCCCGGAAGCGGAATGAACGAATCGACGAGTGAGATCAGGAACGCGCCCAACGGCCCGAAGGCGATGAACCAGGTCTTGATCGAGTCGAGTTTCTCGGCGAATGGAATCAACTGTGTGAGGAGCATGATTTCGGGTCCGAGAGCCTACACGTCGCCAGACACCTGAGGCAACGACACGACGCTCACGCCCGGAAAGTAGATCTCGAGAATCTCGGCAGCCGATTTGCTCCTTCGAGCAAGCTCGTTCGCTCCCGCGAGGCAGAGTCCGATGCCGTGTCCGAACCCTGCTCCACGAAAGACGAACGAACCACGCTCGCGCGCCACATTGAAGTTCGGGCTAGGCAGCGAATCCCAGCCGAGTCGACGACCGATTGCCATCCGGAACGCGTCGCCGTCGACGCGACGATCGCGAATGCCGCCGGTAATCTGGACCGATCGCACCCAGCCGGACGCGATTCGCTCGGTGCGAAGCGAGAAATCAGCGCGCACCGGCTCGTCGAGCGCATCCGACAGAGCGCCTGCTACCGATGAAGCTGTCAGCACGCGAGTCCACGAGAAGTACCGGGACGAGCGGCACCACGCGCACTCCACCGACGTGTAGTCTCCGGTGTCTTCGGAAGCCCAGAGTTCCGTGGGCGTCGCCGTGCGGCCCCCACAGCAAGCGTTGATGAACCCCGAAACGATATGGCCGTCGCGAATGAGGGCCTTCCCCGTCGTCGCGTTTACGGCGTCGATTGCTTCCGACGCGCCCGGCTGATCGCGCGAGACCCGGCCAATGGAGTGAACGCAGTGCGTCGAATCGCACACGTCGAAGCCCTCGCGTGCGTGCCGGCCGCGCGATGCTCCGAGGTAGCTGCGGATCGCGATGGCGGCCGCCGCGAGCGCCGCCGGTTCTCGGGCTCCCTGCATTTCGGCGAATACGGCGCTTGCAACAAGTTCCTCGAGCGGAAACTCGACCCGAATGGCGATCCGGTTCTCGTGAACGGACAGCTCGACCGGGGCCGGCAACTGGCGTATGCGACGATTCCGTCCGGTGACGTCGACGCTCGCGACGTCGCCTTGCGAACCGACGGTGAGTGACGGGCCTTGCCATACGAGTCGGCCGTTCAGTCGAGCCCGCAGGACTCGTCGCTCGATGTCGATCGTCAGGCGTGCACCTGCAGGCAAGGTGGCGCCGGTCGAGATCCGCATTGACGCGGTCGACGTCAACTCGACGCGCCTCGGCGAAAGCAGCGACAGAACGTCGACGCGAACCGTCGACGGGAGTCGCACCGGCGCGGCTACGACGCCGGAGGGTACCAGAGCGACGATTGCAGTCAGAACGAACAGGCGCAAGGTGGAACCTCCGCCGGCAAGAGTACACGACCCCGAAAACAAAAATGGGCCACCCTTTCGGATGGCCCTTGGAGGCATTTAGAGGAGGAACAACTACGCTGCGCGATCGAGCATGGAGTTGCGCAGGCGCGCAACGGCTTTCGAATGAATCTGCGAGACTCGTGATTCGTTGACTCCGAGGACGCTGCCGATCTCCTTCATCGTGAGCTCGTCAACGTAATACAGCGAAATGACCAGTCGCTCCTTTTCGGGAAGCGATTCGACCGCGTCTGCCAGCTGCCTTCGGGCCTCTTCACGCTCGTACATCGTGAACGGGCTGTACTCCGGCGATGCCGGCAGCGACTGGATCGGATCGATGGCAGGCGCGCCTTCGCTGTCGTCTGCGACGTGAAGGCTTGCGACCTGGACCGAGTTGATCTCGTTCACGAGTCCGTGAAGCTCGTCGATACCGATCTCGAGAAACGCGGCGACCTCTGTATCTTCAACGGAGCGGCCGTGCTCGCGCTGGAGCGTCGACTGTGCCGACTGAAGCTCGCGGGCGCGCCGACGCAAGCTGCGCGGGGCCCAGTCGAGACTGCGAAGGTGATCGAGAATCGCCCCGCGAATCCGTCGCTCAGCATAGGTGCGGAATCGAATGCCCCGGCTCGGGTCGAACTTCTCGGCGGCGTCGATCAGACCGATCGTGCCTGCCCCGATCAGATCGTCCACCTCGATGCTCGACGGGAGCTTGCTGCTGACGCGCCCGGCCAGGAACCGGACCAGCCCGATGTGCTCCTCGACGAGGATCTCGCGGTTGATGTTTTCGAAGAAAACGGGCGTTTCGATCGGTAGATATGCAGTAGCCATTTTTCGTTCTCGACTTGAGATCGTTACTGTCGGGATTTCGACAGCATTGTCGGTTTTCCGTCAGACCTTGATTGGCCTTTTCGGAGCTCGGAACGGTGAAGACGACGTCTTGTGGGAGTGAGGCATTGCGGGCCGATCCGCGAAGCCTCTTGTTTTCAGCATTTGAGAACCGGAGTGATTCGTTTCAACTTTGCTGCGTCGTCTGTCCCGATCAAAGAACGCCACGATCTCGGGGGCTCGATTCGTGGTACGCCGACTCTTAGGGCAACTGTGATGCCACAAGCGGGCAGGCATTCACTTCGTGTGCTCCGGGGCGGAACGCCCCACTTTTTACGCCGTTCTCGATCCGGAAACTTGTTTTCGGCGCTCTGAGCCGCCGGGAAACCGTCAGTCGGTGTCGGAATAACGGCAGTTGTCGCCTGCGAGCCCGTGGGGTAGCCCCGAGTGTCATATTCGCGTTGACGAATATTATCTTCGCGACTACAGTGCACGTTAAGAAGGGCTGTAGATGGCGAGCCGTTATTTCAGAGGCGCTCCGTGAACTGGGGGCTCAGTCGAGCGGTTCGTTGGACACAGGAAGGAGCATTGATTTGAGCACTTTGCGTCGAACTCTCATTCTTTGTACGGGCAATTCGGCACGAAGCCAGATGGCCGAGGGCCTGCTGCGACACGACGGCGCAGGCCGGTTCCTTGTGGAGAGTGCCGGCACCAGACCTGGTCTGGTTCGCCCCGAGGCAGTCGAGGCCATGCTCGAGATTGGAATCGACATTTCGGGCCACCGATCAAAGTCGGTCGATGAATTCGTCGGCCAGGACTTCGACCACGTCATCACGGTCTGCGATAACGCCAGAGAGGTCTGCCCGGTCTTCCCCTCGAGGACCCGGATGATCCACCACAGCTTCGAGGACCCCGCGGCGGTCGAAGGAACGTGGGACGACCGGCTCGCGGCTTTCCGGCGAGTGCGTGACGAGATACGGATCTATCTTCGCAAGTTTGCTGAGGAAGTTATCGCATCTGACGAAACCGGCGGGGAGCCGACTGAATGAGCGCGCCGTGCCCAGCCTCGGAGACTACGCCCGGCGCCGCGACTCGCCTGTCGTTTCTGGATCGATTCCTCACACTCTGGATCTTCCTGGCGATGGCGGCAGGCGTGTCGCTCGGATATTTCGTTCACGGAGTCGAGGACTTCGTGAACCGGTTCCAGGTTGGAACGACCAACATTCCGATCGCTGTGGGCCTCATTCTGATGATGTACCCGCCCCTGGCCAAGGTCAGGTACGAGGAACTTGGCGATGTCTTTCGCAACTGGAAGATCCTCGGCCTCTCGCTCGTCCAGAACTGGATCATTGGTCCGGTTCTCATGTTCGTTCTGGCCATCGTCTTCCTGCGCGACGAACCGGAGTACATGACCGGTCTGATCATGATCGGTCTGGCCCGGTGCATCGCCATGGTCATCGTCTGGAACGAGCTGGCGAAAGGCGACACCGAATACGCTGCAGGCCTGGTAGCGTTCAACAGCGTATTCCAGGTGCTCTTCTACAGCGTATACGCCTGGTTTTTCATCACGATCCTGCCGCCCTGGTTCGGGCTGGCGGGAAGTACGGTGGCAGTCAGCATCGGCCAGATTGCCGAGAGCGTAGCCATCTATCTCGGGATCCCGTTCGCGGCCGGAATGCTGACGCGTCTCGTCCTCGTGAAGGCCAAGGGTCGGGAGTGGTACCACGGCCGATTCATCCCGCTCATCAGTCCGCTAACCCTCGTGGCACTGCTCTTCACCATCCTCGTGATGTTCAGCCTGAAGGGAAACCTCATCGTCCGACTGCCGCTCGATGTCGTCCGAATAGCGATTCCACTGCTCATCTACTTCGTGGTCATGTTCCTTGTGAGCTTCGTGATGGGTCGCAAGATCGGAGCGGATTACTCCAAAACGGCGACACTTGCATTCACCGCGGCGAGCAACAACTTCGAACTTGCCATTGCCGTGGCTGTCGCCGTCTTTGGAATCGGATCGGGAGCGGCACTTGCGGCGGTTGTCGGCCCGCTCGTCGAGGTGCCGGTGCTCATCGGGCTCGTATCGGTCGCGCTCTGGATGCGCCGGAGGTTTTTCGCGGCCGAGTCGACCGCAGCGGAAACCGATCCCGCTGGCGCGTGACCACGGCGTACTGGCGCCTGTTCACCTATCCGGCCGCCGGGCTAAAGGAATGTCCGAGGTCTGTCGATACGGGCCATGGGGCAAGGAAACATGACACGCGAAGAGCTGAAACAACATCTTGCGGATATGGCGAACGGGCTCTCGATCATGGCAGATTGTGATGCCAAGGACATTGCCGCAGCCGAGGTGTTGATGAAACTCCGCGAATCACTGGCACACAGAACCGAAGTCGAGTTCCTGATGCACTGCCGTTCGTTCGACCATCACGAGGCCCTGCTTCGGCGTGAACGCGCTGCGCAGGTTCGACGTGTCACGGGCGAGCTGCCGGGCCGACCGTCGTGAGCGCGAAGAAAACCGCCGCCAAGGTGCCGGAGCGCCTCTTCGTGGCCGTTCCGAGCGAAGCCCTCTTCGACGTCATCGATGACGGCCTCGCTCCGGTCCGGCTGTTCGAGACGGAGAAGGCCGCGGCGAAGGCCTCGAAGATCAAGGATCCGGCAATTGCAACAATCCTCTCCTGGGAGGCAGCTGCCGAGGGAATTGGCTTTGTCCGGGACGAGGATGGCTGGCGTCCGTCTGTGGCCATTCCGCATCACCTCATCGCATGTCACGATCGCAAGACTCTCGGACGGATGAAGGTCAAGCGCAGGGAATCTTGCGGCGGCGTCATAATCAGCCGGCTTGACGATCCGCGGGTCCTGCTGCTGTTCAAGCAGAAGCCCGACTTCACCGCGTGGAAGCTGCCGAAAGGCGGAATCGAGGAAGGTGAAACGCGTCGCGTCGCGGCGAAACGCGAGGTGGGTGAGGAGTCGGGCATACACCGGGTCCGCGTTCTCAAGAAAGTCGGACAGATCCAGTACTTCAAGCGCGGGAAGAAGGATCGGAGGCGCGAGAAGACCGTCGACCTCTTCCTCATGCTGAGTCGCGATGGCGAATGCGACATTGCCCCACGAGAGGGCGAGTCCTTCGTCGCGTGCGCCTGGCTGTCGTTCGAGGACGCCATCGCGCGCGTCACGCAGCCGCAGGCGCGGGGCGCCCTTGCGCGTGCCCGCGAGGTGGCCGCACGCCTCGCCAAGTCCTGATGCGGGCTGCTCGCAGCCGACTGAGTGTGAAATGAAAGAGGCGCCCTTCGAATCGAAGGGCGCCTCTTTCACGACGCGATGGGTAACCGCTCAACCGTGTTGGAGCTGGATTTTGAACCTATCCAAGATAAGTGGGCGGCATAAGCACCGGGACTCGGAGTCCCCGACCTAAGTAGGGATGCACTGCCCGAGAGTCGTTACGCCCCCCGTCTCGTATAGCGTTGGTTCAAAATTTTCAACCCCGGTGGAACCACAAATCTCGCAGTGGATCCGTCGCGGTCAGAAGACTATCACGGGTAACGGACCGGTCAAGCGGATTAACTTAAAGCACTCACATGTAAGGGCTTATGATCATCGGGATTCCAGCGTGACGGGTACGATTGGAGAGACAGTTGGCACGGCCGGCTCGCTGAGCTGAGCAGTTGCGCGGTCGGTGCAACGGATCGGTCCACGCTACCTAGTCTATTCTCCGCAGCACGGCCTTCATCACGACGCTCAACAACTGTCCTTCGTCGTCGCTCCTGAAGCCGATGCGCACGGCAAGCACCGGGAAGTCCACCTGCCTCAGGCGCTCCAGCTTCACCGCGTCCTTCTCCGTCGTCAGCAGTGCCTCGGCGCCGGCACTTCGCGCCGCGGCGATCGCCCGCGCAAGATCCCCGTCCGTGAACGCGTGGTGATCCCGCTCGAGCGACTCGGAGACAACCCTCATGCCGATGTTCTGCAGGTCCTCAACAAATACGGCCGGATTGCCGATCGCCGTCAGCACTCCTACCTTTCGACCGCGAAGCGACTGTGACGAACGCTCATCGCCTCCGAAGACCGGACGCAGCGCCTCGATGTCGTGCCAGGAGTAGAAAATCGGGATCCCTGGACGGCACGTGCCGCGAACCACCCGCTCGATCGCGGCCTCGTCGAACGGACGGTCAGACCGCGTCACGATGACAGCGTCGGCACGACGCATTGCCTGAAGCGGCTCCCTGAGTCGCCCGAGCGGCGGCATGCGAAGCCCTCCAAATGGATCCGTGGCATCGAGCACGAGCAGATTCACGTCACGGGCCAGTTGCATGTGCTGAAATCCGTCATCGAGAACGAAGACTTCGGTCCCCAGCTCGCGAGCCGCCCACTGTCCCGCCGCCCCGCGCCGGGCATCGACGACGATCGGCACTCCCGTCAACTCCCTGGCGAGCAGGGCCGGTTCATCGCCGCCGCGTTCTACGGCGTCCGGTTCAGGCAGGCCAGCCTCGCCAGTCAGAACAACACGATCGGTGTTCCGACGACCGTATCCCCTGGTCAACACTGCCGTGGCGTATCCCTGATCGCGAAGGTATGCCGCAATATGCGCCACGATCGGCGTCTTCCCCGTTCCTCCGAGAGTGACGTTTCCAACGCTTATGACCGGCTGGTCGAGTCGAACCGGTGTGCGGTAACCCGTCTCGTACGCAACCGCGCGCACGAGCGCACCCAGTTCGTAAGCCTTCGCGACAGGCGCGAGAAGACGCATGGCGCCCTTCGCGCGCCCTCCGGGACGCATCGTCGCTTCCAGCCGCTCGCGGATTCCTTTCACGACATTCCCTGCTTCTGCTCGAGCATTCCTCGAACAGCCTCGAATGTACGCTGCGTTGCGCCGCGATTCGACTCGAGCACGGCAAGTGCCCTCTCACCCATGCGCACGCTTTCGTCGGCGTTCAGGAGCAGGTCCGCAAATGCCGAGGCGACGCCGTCCGCATCGCACCGATCCTCCGGCAGCTGCACCACGGCCCTGGCCTCGAGAAAGTCGCCGACAACCTGCCGGAAGTTCTGCGTGTGGGGACCTACAACGATTGGACGGGCGTAGAGCGCGGGTTCGAGGATGTTGTGGCCGCCGCGAGGCACCAGACTACCGCCGACGAATACGAGCGAGGCATCGGCGTACGCTGCCGCGAGCTCTCCAATGGTATCGAGCAGGAGCACGTCCGCCGTCCGGGCGGACTCTCCACCTTCGGAACTCGTGCGGCGGACGCACGCGAACCCTGCCGCCGCGACGACCGCCGACACTTCCTCGAATCGCTCCGGATGTCTCGGAGCGATCATCAGCCGCGTCGCCTGGCATCCCGGCCTTCGACGCAGCAACGAAAGCGCGTCGAGAAGAATTCGCTCCTCTCCAGGTGCCGTGGAACCCGCGACGATGAGCGGCCGGTCGTCCGGCAGGCCAAAGGCACGCTCGAGCCCAGCGCGCCTCGGCGCAATCCGCCTCTCGATATCCTCGCGATCAACGTCGTACTTGACGTTGCCCGAGACTGTTACGCGCGCCGGATCGGCTCCAAGCGCCTTCATGCGCTCGGCGTCGGGCTTCGACTGCATGAGAAAGAGTGAAACGTTGGAAAGCACTCCACGCAGCAGTACTCGGACGCGATGGTATCCACGAAAGGACCTGTCGGAGAGTCGACCGTTGACCACGGCGACGGGTGCGCCGCGCCGGCGGCACGCCGCCAGGACGTTCGGCCATATCTCGGTCTCGACGAGGCAGAGCGCCGACGGCCGCACCCTTGCGAACGCCCTCGCCACGGGACCCGGGAGGTCCAGCGGAAAGTAGAAGACGTCGAGCTCAGGGAACCGCTCACGTGCGACCTGTTGCCCGGTCGCCGTGGTCGTCGAGACAACCACCCTCCAGCTAGGCAGCCCGGCAACCGCGGCTCGGACGAAAGGCTCGGCTGCGATTACTTCCCCAACCGAAACCGCGTGAATCCACATCGTCGGCCGATCCGATGGCCGGACGCCGACGTTTCCGAACCTCTCGTTCAGGCTGCCCAGATACTTCCGGTGCCTCAGCGCCTTGTACAGAAAGACCGGCGCCATCACGAAGAGGCCGGCGGTCAGGACGGCGGTGTAGACGGCACGAACCACTGATGGGTTGGCCAACGGGTCCTCGCGACGGCGGCGACGACCCGTCGCCGCCCGTCCGCGGAATGTCAGCGCGCTACTTGGCGCGCTCCAGGTATCGGCCCTCGTTCGGATCGACCCGGATGATGTCGCCCTGCTTGACGAACGGCGGCACCATCACCGTCACGCCAGTTGAAAGCTTTGCCGGCTTGTTAGAGTTCGAAGCCGTCGCTCCCTTCAGCTCGGGCTCGGTTTCGATGACTTCCAGCTCGATGACCGGCGGCAGTTCGATTCCGATCGGCGTTCCGTCGAAGAACTCGACCTGGATCTTCAGGCTTTCGGTCAGGTATCCGACCGCGTCACCGAGCTGTTCCTCGTTGAGGCCAATCTGCTCGTATGTCTCGGTGTTCATGAAGTAGTAGAGATCGCCATCGGAGTAGAGGTACTCCATGTCGTGCTGTTCGAGCGTTGCACGCTCGACGCTCTCGGTCGCACTGAATCGCGTCTCCATGCTCGTTCCGGACTTCAGTCCACGGAGCTTGCACTGGACGAACGCTCGGAGGTTTCCGGGGGTGCGGTGCTGAAAGTCGAGCACTCGGTAGGGCTCGCCGTTGTAGATGATTATGTGTCCCCGGCGGATCGCATTCGCATTCATTGAAAAAAGTACCTCGTCGAAGTAGTCGTCGGTTCGAATCTTGCCCGAAAGCAACCGGTGAGAATACGCGCCGCCTGCGTCGAGGGTCAAGGCGGGCAACGCCGAGGCATCCTGACGGAATCCCTCGTTTCGAACGAATCGAACACGGCTCCACCTCGCCTTCGGCCAGCTTGCCTGACCCAGGGTCAGCGTAGTAAGGTCTGACCACGTTTTTCGTCTCGATTCGCCAATTACGGATAAGGGTTACGGGCCACTGAACTTAATGTGCAGATGTCTGTGTGTCGCCTCGCTCGCCATCGCTCTCGCGCTCGGCGTGCTGCCGGTCGGACCGGTTTCCGTTATCGCCAAATCGTCATCCAGGGGCGCCAAGGCATCGAAAGCGAAGCCGTCTGCGAAAAGTCGCACGGTCAAGTCCACGAAGGCCGGAAAGTCGAAGAAGTCGTCGAAGCGAGACAACGTCGCAAAGAAGGGTAAAGGCGGCAAGCTGTCCAAGAAGGAGCGGGAGAGGATTGCCCGCGCGGCAGCCGAAGCGCGACGCCGCGAGCTCGCGAGGCTCGCCGCGATCAAGCGATTCGACGATTCACTGGTCGAGGCGGCAAAGGCGAACATCTCGCGCGACGATATGCGGGGTGAGGACCCCTTCGTTCGGCAGGCAGCGATCGAAGCACTTGGCAATCGCGCGGGGACGGTCGTGGTCATGGATCCGAATTCGGGGCGTGTGCTATCGATCGTCAATCAGCACATGGCGATCGCGAACGCGATCAAGCCCTGTTCGACCATCAAACCTGTCGTGGCGCTCGCGGCATTGAGCGAGAACCTGATGCCTGAGTCCGATGTGCGCATTCTGCGTGCATGCAATTGCGAGATCGACATGGACGATGCGCTTGCACATTCGAACAATGAGTACTTCCAGCAACTCGGACGACAGATGGGGCTCGAGACGCTGACAACTTACGCGCGGCAGTTTGGATTCGGGGAGCGATCGGGGATCAATCTACCTGGAGAGATTCCTGGAGTACTGCCTACTGAAGTGCCAGGCGACGGTCTCGGGCGCGTCGCGAGTCACGGAGACGGCATTGGAATTACAGCCATCCAGCTCGCATCTTTCATCTCCACCGTCGCCAATGGCGGCTCGCTCTATCAACCGCAGGTGGTTTCGCCAGGCAAGTCCTTTACTCCGATCCTCCGGCGGCAGATCAAGCTCGACCCGAAGAACCGTCGGGCGGTACTCGAAGGCATGGTCGACGCAGTCGAAATAGGCACTGCAAGGCGCGCTCGGGACTCAGGCGAATCCATAGCCGGCAAGACCGGCACGTGCATCGGTGGCGGCTCATGGATTGGTTTGTTCGGATCGTATTCCCAGGTCGAGAACCCGAACCTCGTGGTCGTCGTCATCACTCGCGGTTCGACGGCTCGCGGGAAGTATGCGGCGGACATTGCCGGCGATGTCTACCGTCTCGTCTCTTCCAGATATGGCAACACTGCACACCGTCCGCGAAAGATCGGCGACCTCGACAGCGAGACGCCAACCATGACGAACCGGTGAAGGGTCTCGGGAACGCCCGTCGACGTCGCAGCTTGGGGGCAGTCGTTCTGGCTCTGGCCTTCCTGCCCGCGGGAGCCATTGCCCAGTCGCCGGCCCAGCCGGCGATGTCCGGCGGTCCGGCCAGGGCTCATTCCCGGCTCGACGAGCGAATAGTCGCCCTGACGGACGTTCCACCGTTCCGCGCTGCACGGTGGGGGGTGTACGCAGTCGACCTCGAATCCGGCGAGACTTTGGTTTCAATCGATGCCGGCCGCCGTTTCCTTCCGGCATCGAACCAGAAGCTCTACACCACGGCACTCGCTCTCGCCAAACTCGGTCCGAACTTCCGTTGGCGCACCAGCATCTACGCTGCGGAGCGCCCGGATCCAAGCGGCCGACTCGCCGGCGACCTCGTGCTATACGGCCGCGGCGACCCTTCCATTTCCGACACGTTCGGCGCCGGCGTGTCGTCGAGGAAAATCGATGAGCTCGCGGACCGCGTAGCCGCGTCGGGCGTGAAGCGCATCGCCGGCAACCTCGTCGCTGACGAGAGCTACTTCGCCGGCAAGCGGTTCGGCTTCGCCTGGGAGTGGAACGACCTGCAGTGGGGCTATGGCGCCGAGGTGAGCGCGCTCTCGGTCGACGACAACATCGTATCGCTGACGGTGACGCCAGCGGCGAAGGTCGGCGACCCGTGCACGGTGTCGCTCGGCGCGAAGAACGCGTTCGTTCGCGCGACGAACCGCACGAAGACGTCGGCGAAGCAGGGTCTCAACGATCTCGGCGTGTACCGCGCCGAAGCGTCGAACGTCATCGATGTTTTCGGTCACGTTCCGGCGGATGCCCCGCCCTTTGAAGAGTTCGTCGCGGTGCACGACCCGGCGGGGTACTTCGGTGCACTTCTGCGCGACGCCCTCGCCCGGCGCGGCGTAGTCGTCGAAGGCCGAACAGAGGTCGCGGACGCCCGCACACGCGAGATCGCCCCGTACGCGCTCGACAAGGCCGTCGAGCTCGCCTTCATCGAGTCGGAACCGCTTTCGACCGTCGTTCGAGCCACGAACAAGGACAGCCAGAACCTCTATGCCGAACTGATGTTGAGGACCGTCGGACGAATTGCCGGGCCCGCGACCGAGGTCACTTCAGAGGCGGCAGGCATCAAGACACTTCTCGAGTTTCTGACTACGGCCGGCGTGGACACGGCGCCGCTGCAGTTCAGCGACGGCTCGGGATTGTCGCGACAGAACCTGGTCACTCCCGAGGCTACCGTGAGACTCCTCGCGTATGCGCGCCGACAGCCTTACGGCGACGTTCTTTTCTCGTCGCTTCCCGAGGCCGGAGTCGATGGCACGCTCGAGAAGCGCTTTCGCGATACCGCTGGAATGAGCCGGATTCGCGCCAAGACCGGTTCGCTCGGCGACGTCTCGGCGCTTGCCGGGTACGGTCTGACCAGAACCGGTCGAACTATCGTCTTTGCTGTAATGATCAACAACATGCCCGGCGAGCGACGTGCCGTACGAGCTGCGATCGACACTGTAGTTCTCGCGCTGCTCGACGACTGATCGCCTCTGTACCCGTGACGGCTGGCCACGCTTGCCGGCTCGTCGTACAATCCGCCCACCGCAATGCAGAACGACGTCTCGAGGCTATGTCCATCGTGTCAGCGACCGGTTCCTGCAACCGTCGACTACTGTCCATTCGATGGCTCACCAGTTGGAAGCTCCCATCCGCTCGAATCCGCTGCTGCGGTCGCGAGTGACGAACCGGGGTTCGTGCCGGCTACGACCCACGGGATGGATCCGTTCATCGGGTACGCGCTCCTGAACAGGTACCTGCTGCTGGAGCGTGTCGGCCAGGGCGGCTTCGCGACAGTCTATCGGGCCGAGAAGATGGGCACCGGGACGAACGTCGCCGTCAAGCTCGTGACCAAGTCCCGACGGGACGACGAGACCATCGCGAAGCGCTTCGAGCGCGAAGGGCAGATCCTCAACGCGTTCTCGCATCCCAATGCCGTCGGAGTTGTCGAGTGCGGCATCACGGACGAGGGACTCGCATATATCGTAATGGAGTTCGTCGAGGGAGAGACGCTCCGGAACGTGATCGCCAACGAGTCGCCGCTCGCGTTGCCACGCATCGAGGCGATTCTCCTTCAGGTGGGTGCTGCCATCACTGCGGCCCACAAGAGTGGGATCGTCCATCGCGATCTGAAGCCTGAGAACGTGATGATCCTGCAGACGCCATCCGGCGAAGTGGCGAAGGTGCTCGACTTCGGGGTGGCCCGCCTCCGTTCGGCGGAAACCGCCGACGGTCGGATAACGGCGAACGACCTCATCGTCGGTACGCCCAGGTACCTTGCGCCGGAAGCCCTCATCGAGGGAGTTCAGACAACGGCGTCGGACGTCTACACTCTCGGGATCGTGGCGTACGAGATGCTGACCGGGCGCGTGCCTTTCGAGCCGAAGGTGGGCGAGAACACGGTGGAAGTTGCCGTGCGGCTCGCGAAGCAGCAGCCGCCACCTCCGAGCGGTCACAACTCGCAACTGTCGGCTGAAATAGACGCGGTCATACTCAAGTGCATCGCGCGAAATCCCGCTGATCGCTACGAAACCCCTACGGATTTCGCCGAGGCGATTGCCAGCGCGGTCGAGGCCGTTCTCTCCAATGCGGAGATGACTGATCCGCTCAGCCGCTCGATGCCGGCGCTGCGACCCGACCAGATACTCGGAACGATCCAGGACACGATCAAGGGCGTGCCTGCCATCCGCGACGAAGCCTTCGCTCAAGCACCTCCTCCGCCGGCCGACGCAACAATCGTCGGCATGCCGGCGATTCCCGGATCAGCTCCGCTCGCCTCGGACTACTCGGCCTCACCCGCCACGGTCGTCGGCATGCCCGCGCTGCCGCCATCAGCGCCACTGCCGGCTGCGCCTGCCACCGTTGTCGGAATGCCTGCGCTGCCGCCGTCAGCACCTCTTCCTCCGGCGGCCGCTACGGTCGTGGGTATGCCAGCACTTCCCCCATCCGCGCCGTTGCCAGCCGCTCCTGCCACGGTCGTCGGCATGCCGGCGCTGCCGTCGAATCCTCCACGCAAGCCCGATGTGCCCGACGCGGCCGCGACCGTCGTAGGAATGCCGGCGCTCCCGACTGGCTCAGTCAAGCCGGCAGACGTCCCGGACGCGGCAGCGACTGTCGTAGGAATGCCGGCGCTTTCGTCGATACCGGGAATGCAGAAACAGGTGCAGGACGCTTCCGCAACTGTCGTCCACATGCCGGCATTGACCGCAAGTTCGACTGTCGCTCAGGTCGATTCGACTGACTCCGTGACTGGGAAAGACGGCCGCGCCGTCAATCCGATGGTCATTGTGGTTGTTCTCGTCATAGTCGCTGCCATCGTCGTCGCCGCCCTGTACCTCTTGAAGTAATTGAGTATCCAGTAGGGCGCGATTGCTGGCGTTCCCGGTGCTATTCGGAGTCTGCAGGAATGACGGGTCTATCTTTCCTGTCCTGTAGAACTTCTGAAGCAACCGGAGACCCGATTCCAGACTCTGAGGCGTAGTGGTTGTTGGGCGCGCCCACGGCGGTGAGGCTCGTCCGATGCGTGAGCGATCAAAACAACGATGAGGAATCTCCAGATGCGAGCGAAGTCCCTGACACTTCTCATTCCGGCCCTTGTTGCGGCGTTTCTTGTTACGCCCGTGCTCGGTCAGGCAAACACATCGGGCGGCGATCCCGCCCCAACCGCGGCCCTCCCGGCGCCTGCGCCGCGCGACACCGTGGACATAACAGCCGTCGTCGAGACCGTTCCGGTTCCGGTGGGCGGCGACGCGGCGGACGATCCTGCCATCTGGGTCAATTCCACGGATCCGTCAAAGAGCCTCGTGCTAGGCACGAACAAGCAGCTTGGCCTGCACGTGTACGACCTCGCCGGCAATGAACTGCAGATGCTGCGCGACGGCAAGTTGAACAATGTCGATCTGCGTGACGGCTTCAAGCTCGGCAACCGCACGGTTGCACTCGTCACGGCCGGCAATCGCTCGACAAACTCGATCTCGGTATACGCGCTGGATGGATCCACGCTGCGCCTCGAGAACGTCGCCGCTCGCGTGATCGCCACCGGACCTGCGTATGGCTCGTGCATGTACCGCAGTGCCAGGACCGGGAAGTTCTACTACTTCCTCGCCAACAAGGTCGGCACCGTCGAGCAGTGGGAACTGTTCGACAACGGCACGGGCAAGGTAGACGGGAAGCTCGTTCGCACCGTCAAACTCGACAGCCAGCTCGAAGGCTGCGTTGCCGACGACGAACTTGGCTACCTGTATGTCGGTGAGGAATCGACGGGCGTCTGGAAACTCGGTGCCGAGCCCGATGCCGGAGATGCGCGCAAGCCGATGGCCATGGTCTCGGACGGCCGGATCACGTTCGACGTCGAGGGTATCGCCATTGCGAAGACCGGACCGAAGAAGGGCTTCGTTATCGTGTCGAGTCAGGGAAACAACACATACGTCGTCTTCCGGCGCGAGGGAACGAACGAGTACGTTCGCACCGTTCGCGTGGTCGACGGGAACGGTATCGATGGAACGTCGGACACCGACGGCATCGATGTGACGACCGCCGACCTGGGCGGCAAGTTCAGGCACGGAATGCTCGTGGTTCAGGATGGCTTCAACGACAAGGGCTTCCAGAACTTCAAGTACGTGCCGCTCGAGAAGGTCCTCGGGGACCAATAGCGCGCCTCCCGGGAGGCCGCGCGGATGAGTTGACAGGATTCTCGGGACCTACCGGGGATTCGCGGGAAGTTGAAGGCCACGACGCGATCTGATCGCCGTCCAGGCACGCCGTTCTCACGAACGGCCAACCAAAATTCACGATCCCCGTGAGTCCGGCGCGAAGCCTGAAATCCTGTCGACTCTCCCTCTCTAGTCGGCCAGCGGGTACAATCCGCGGACATGCCGACAACTGTCACGTCGTTCGACATCGGACCCGTTCGCGCCGGCGGGCCTGACCTCTTCCTGATCGCGGGACCTTGTGTCATCGAAAGCGAACGGCACGCCCGTTCCATGGCCGAGCGCATCGCACGAATCGCGGCCGACGCCGGTGTTCCGTACATATTCAAGGCTTCGTTCGACAAGGCGAATCGGACGTCAATCACGTCGTTTCGCGGTCCGGGAATCGAAGAGGGACTGCGCATACTCCAGGCCATCCAGCGGGACGTCGGAGTACCGGTGCTGACCGACGTTCACGAAGTCTGGCAGGCGGAGAGAGCGGGCGAAATCGTAGACGTCCTGCAGATTCCTGCATTCCTGTGTCGTCAGACGGATCTGCTCGTCGCCGCGGCAAAGACGGGTCGTGCCGTCAACGTCAAGAAGGGCCAGTTCCTCGCGCCGTGGGACATGAAGAACGTCGTGGACAAGATGCGCGAGGCGGGCTGCGAGCGACTCTCGCTCACTGAGCGCGGCGCCTCGTTCGGCTACAACGCGCTCGTCGTCGACATGCGCGGATTTCCGATAATGCGCCGGCTCGGTTGGCCGGTGGTCTATGACGTCACCCACAGCCTCCAGAGGCCCGGTGGCCTCGGCGGCGCATCCGGGGGCGATTCAGAGTTCATCGAGTATCTTGCGCGAGCCGGAGTCGCCTGCGGCGTGGACGGCGTATTCATGGAAGTCCACGACGATCCGGCGAACGCGCTCAGCGACGGTCCGAACGCGCTGCCGCTCGAGCGACTGGCGGCGCTTCTCGACTCGCTCACCCGAATCCATCGCATCGCCCGAGAGGTTGCATGATCCGAATGTCCGCCGTTCTTGCCCGCACGCTTGGTGCGTGCGCCATCGCAGTTGCCTTCGCGTCCATTGCGCTCGCCCAGGAAACCGACGTCAGGAAGTACGCGATCGACGTCCGACTCGAGCCAGCCACTCACGCTGCGACGATCCGGACGACGATGACAGTCTGGAATCCGACCGACGCCCCGAAGCGCAACCTACAGTTCCGGATCAACGGGAAGTCGGAAGTGCGATCGGTGACGTTCGGGGGGCAGCCCGCCACGTTCGAAGCCCGCGACGACAGGCGTCTGACGGGTCTCAAGGCGGTAAGCGTCACGCTTCCAGCGGCAATAGCCGGCAAGGCGACGGGTGACATCATCATCGAGACACGCCTCGCGCTCACTGCGGCAAGCGGGGATGCGCTCATCGGGCAGGGCGAGACTGTGCTCTTGCCGTCGAGTATCTGGTTTCCGATGGTCTCGACGCCATTCGTGCAGTACGGAGTCAACTCGGCGCCATTTTCGGTTTCGGTATCGAGTCCGGAGGGCGAGCGCGCGCTTTCTGGCGGTGCGTCCAACGGCACGTCGTTTACGCAGCCGCTCTACGGTCTACCCTTCGTGATCTCGAGTACATTTGCTCCTCCGGTGACCCGGTCCGCGGGAGCAGTCGCGCTCGAGGTCTGGATTCCGGACGGCGCTTCGGCTGAGGTTCGAGCCGGGGCCGACCGTCTCGCGGCGGATGCCGAACGAATCCTGGCCTTCTACAGTCGAGTGCTCGGACCGACTCCTTCGACCACGTTCCGGATCATCGCCAGCGACGGCGCGGCGGGATTCTCTAGCTCGTCGGCAGTGGCTCTCGGCCGTCGCGTCTTTTCGAGGCCCCAGACGGACGCTGAGACATTCGAGCTGCTCGCGGACTCGCTTGCGCACATCTGGACGGATGGCGCAGCGGCTGTGCGCGGTGCGACTCCCGGTTCGACGGCGAACCGGGCTAGCGGTGTCGCCATCATTCGTGACGCGCTTCCGCGCTACCTCGCGATCCTTGCAATGGGCGACCGCTTTGGCGCTAGCGCCGAAGCACGCGCATTCGACCGCGCGCGGGTCGCTCTCCTGCGCCAGCGCGATGCCGCTGTCTCGATCCAGCTCTCTCTCATCACTCCGCTCGATGGCGCATATCTCGGACTCATCTCGACGAAGGGGCCGATGGTGTTTCGGCTCATCGAGCGCGAGGTCGGTCGTGAAAAGATGCTGGGCGCAATCGCGTCTTCCATCGCAGCGGCGCGTTCTTCCGGCTCGCTGACGGCCGACAACCTGAGGGCGGCGATCTCGACCGCTTCGGGCAAGGATCTGGAGCCGCTCTTCCGCACGTGGTTCGACACGGCGGTTCTACCCGACCTCATCGTGGGGATTCCCCAGCAGGCCGGCGGCTCGTGGACGAGCGCGGTCCGGAATCTTGGATCCGGCGACGTGGTCGCCGACATCGTGGCGACGACCGATTCCGGCAAGAAGCTGACCGTAAAGGTCCCGGTGCCGTCCAACGGTTTCGGCGAGGCCCGATACGAGACTTCCGAACGAATCTCCTCGGTGGAGATCGATCCCGAGCGGATAATCCCGCAGGCAGGCTATGCCAACGATGCGCGGCCACCGCGGCCGGCCGCCGAAGACCTCTTTTCGGAAGGCGTGGCGCTGGTCCGGCAGAAGGACTTTGCAGCTGCCGAGTCGAAGCTCCGACAGGCGACGGTCGCGGACCCTCTTCACGACGGAGCCAAGGCCTGGCTTGCCCGCGCCGAGCTCGGTCTCGGCCGAGCCGCCGACGCTGAAAAACTGGCGAAGGATGCAGTCCTGACGGAGCCCGCCTCGCTCGAAGCGCTTTCCTGGTCGAACCTGGTCCTCGGCCAGATCGCCCTTGCGGCCAATAGGCCGAAAGACGCGATTCCATACTTCCAGCGCGCCATCGCCTTCGGAAACGAATCGTCGGCACTCAAGGCCTCTCGTGAGGCGCTCGCGTCGGCACGAAAGGCAGCTGGCGAGACGGCGGTCATCGACGAGTCAGTGGTTCGCTTCTTCGCCGACTATGACCGGACGGTCAGCGCTGGGGTAAACACGCAGAAGGCCGAGCAACTCGTCGATTCGCACATGCTGCCCGAGTTCGTTCGCGGGCTTGTCACGAGCCTGGCACGGGTCTGGACGACTGAGGTGCTCGCGACCGATTCGCTTAGCCATGATGAGTCCATCGCCGACGTGAAGTTCACAACCGGCCCGGCGAATCAGCGCACGACCGCTACGGCGGTGGTACGGCTGCGCCGATTCGGGACCGGCTGGAGGATCGTCGACGTTCAGATTCTCGACACGGGAGAAGCGCCGGCCGTCAATTGACGTACGCGAATGTCTCGAAACGCGCTAACTGCTGCCTTCTTCGTATTGGTTCTGGCCGCGATCATCGGCTTGAACCTCATCCTCGTTTCGCAGCCGGGATCGCAGGAAACAGAAGCCGACGGAAGCCGATCCTCGTACAAGGGCAGTCCCTACGGAACCCTTGCCTACCACGAGCTGCTCGTTGCCGGTGGTCACAGGGTGTCGCGGTACGAGAGCCCGTACACCGAGTTGAAGGACTCGTCGATCAACACGCTCTTCATCGTGGCGCCGAATTCCTCCATCGTGATGACGGAGGAAGAGATCGCGGCGCTGGGTGAATGGGTAGCCGACGGCGGACGGGCCATCATCGTCGACCGGTTCGTGCGTCTCGAAGTCGACGAATTGACGATCGAGACGGGGTCACAGCTAACCGGTGCTCCGAAGCCGGTCTCGGTTTCACCGCTGACCGCCGGCGTCGAAAAGCTCAAGATCACGGAGTTTGCGACTACTGTCGAAGATGCCGAGGGGCTTGCTGTGGTCCACATCGCATCCGGCGCCAACGCGATGCTGATCGACCGGCCATACGGTTCCGGATACTTCACAGTGCTGACGGAGCCGTACATCCTCCAGAACAACGGAATTCGCGAAGCCGACAACCTGGCGCTGGCCCTGAACCTTCCCGGCTCGGCCGAGTCCGCCGGCGCGATAGCGTTCGACGAGTACCATCACGGCTTCGGCAGCGCCACCGGCAGCGGGTCGGGCGGATTGCGCGGGTACATTGCCGGCACTCCAGTTCCGTGGATCATCGTCCAGATGGCACTTCTCGGGCTGGTCGTTGCGCTGACTTTCGGACGTCGATTCGGCAGGCCGGTGCCACTGCACCGTGAACGCCGCACGAGCGCTCTCGAATTCGTCTCATCGATGGCCAACATTCAGCGACTGGCCAGGGCGTCGGATCTCGCGATCGAGAACATCTACGGTCACTTCAGGCGGAGGCTCTGCCGGTATGCCGGGATGCCGTCCAACACTATGACGGACCAGCTGGCCACCGTCGCCGCCGAACGCGGACAGATCGACCGTGAAGAGCTTGTATCGGTAATGCGTCGATGCGACAACGCCCTGGCGATCCGGCCTCCGGAGCCAAAGGACCTCGTCGATCTGATCGCGGACCTAAGGCGGGTTGAGGCAAAGCTGAAGTTGTAGACCATGCGGCTCTGCGTCGGGCCTCAGCGTCTCTGCGAGAATCCCGTTCTCCCGAACAGGTTCTCGCAAAGACGCAGAGGTCCGACGCAGAGCCGCAAAGTTCAGAATCCGAACCTCACTTGCTCACCGCTCCTTCTCCACCGTCCACGAGATCGAGAACTGCGTCGAGACGGTAGGCTCTCAGTGCACCGAACAACTCGTCGGCAAGCTCCTCGTCGATCTCGCGAATCCCCGGTACGGCGCGCTTGGCCCGCTCGACGTCGCCTCGACCTAGAGCATCCGCCAACTCGTCGAGGACAGCCTGTGGCAGCCGGCTGAACCGTTCCCGCGTCATTGCTTCAGACTCGACGAGCTCCGGCTCCAGCTCTCCGTCGAGCTCGAAGTCGAAACGAAGTCCCAGGCTCTCCGCAAGCACCTCAACGATCGCTTCGGTGCGGAACGGTTTGGTCAGGAAGGCGTCACATCCCGAGTCGAGGATGTCCTGCCGGTCGGCCATGAATGCGCTGGCCGTGAGCGCTGCGACAAACGTCCGACGGCCGTCGCCGATCTCCGCCTCGCGTTGCCGGATCCTGCGGGCGACTTCGCGCCCCGACATCTTCGGCATGCGGATGTCGAGAAACAGCGCCTGCGGCCTCAGGCGTTCCCATTCCTCGACCGCTTCGAGTCCATCGCCGGCCTCTCGCACCTCGAAGCCCATCGGCGCCAGCAACTGGACGAGGAGCAACCGATTCTCCCGAGTGTCGTCGGCCACCAGAACCCGAACCAGGTCCTGCCCCGGCGAGAGTCCTCGAACCCGGGCGCGTTTTCGCTGAACCTCACCGGCGTCTCCTGCCGGCAGCGGGACACTGACCACGAACGTCGTTCCGACCCCAAGCTCGCTCCGGACCGACAGATCGCCACCCATCAGACCTGCGAACTCGCGACTGATTGCCAGACCAAGGCCGGTGCCCTCTCCCGAGCGCACTCCGCTTTCGGTCTGGACGAACGGCTCGAAGAGCTTCGACAGCTCGCCCGCGGAAATACCGCAACCCGAGTCTTCGACTTCGAACTTCGCGATGCCGTCGAGCCACGTAGCACGGACGCGAATCGTGCCCGATTCGGTGAACTTCACGGCGTTGCCGAGCAGGTTGATCAGGATCTGACGGAGTTTCACCTCGTCACCGCGAACGACGCGCGGCACGCTGGAGTCCGCCTCGACCGACAGGTTGAGCCCCTTCCCTTCGACGCGCATTCGCATCATCTGATCGAGGCTCTGCAGCATCGCCGGGAGGTCGAATGCCGACGAGTTGAGCGTCAGCTTGCCGGCCTCGATCTTCGAGAGCGAAAGGACGTCGTTGATCAGCGAGAGAAGGTGCTCGCCGCTGCGCTGGATGATGTTCAGTCGCGTGCGGTCGGCATCGCTGCGCGACGCCTCGCGCTCCATCAGCTCGGCGAACCCGAGAACCGCATTCAACGGCGTTCTCAGCTCGTGGGACATGTTGGAGAGAAACGTGCTCTTCGCGCGGCTGGCTTCGATTGCGAGCTTCTCGGATTCAAGGGCCCGCTGTTCCGAGAGCTGCAGTTGCTCGACCGTGCGTCCGAGCTCGGCAGTGCGCTCCACGACTGCCGCTTCCAGTTCGTGCGTCCGCCGCTCGAGCCGTCGAAGCCTCATTTGCACAACGAGATAGAGCAAGCCGAAGGACAGTGCGATCCAGAGCAGGATTGCCCACCAGGTGCGCCACCAGGGCGCAGGCAGGACGAACCGGAATTCGGCTCCTGTTTCGCTCCAGATGCCGTCGTTGTTCGACGCCGAGACGCGGAACGTGTACTCCCCCGGCGAAAGGCTGTTGTAGAAGGCGACGCGGCGCGTACCCGCGTCGACCCAATCGGCGTCATAGCCGTCGAGACGATACCGGAACAGGACCCGGTCCGGTTCCACGAAACTCAACCCGTCGTAACCGATCTCGAATTTGGAGCTCTGTGACGACAGCGTCACAACGGCCGCCGGTTCGATGGCCTTGCCGTCCACCACGACCCGATCGATCGCAACGAACGGAGCGACAGCGTTCGTTCTCAAGTCGCCGGGATCGATGAGCGCCAGACCTCCGACGGTCGGAAAAACGAGCTGCCCCGAGGCTCGACGCCACCCCGCCGGCTGGGATGCACCGTTGCACTGGTTGCTTCCCATGCCGTCCACGCGCCCGTAAGCGTGCGTCTCGACCGTCGACTTGAATCCGTCGGCTACGGCGTTGAGATCCGCAATCGCGGCACGAAAAACGCCCTTGTTGCTGCTCAACCAGAACTGGCCGCGGCCGTCCTCCAGAATCTGGAAAATCCGGTTGTCGAACAGGCCCTGGTCGACAGTTAGCTTCACGAGCTTTCCGTTTCGCATGCGATTGAGGCCCCCGCTCGTCCCGATCCACACGTCACCGGCGGAATCCTCGTAAATCGCAAATACGGAATCATTTGCGAGACCGTCGCCCGTCGTGTACGTCACGATGCGCGATTCCGGTGGCCGCGACGGATCATAGACGCTCAGTCCGCCGCCGCCCGTTCCGATCCAGATGGCGCCCGACCTGACTCGCCGAAGGGCACGGACGTCGTTGCGAGCGAGTCCGTCTTTCGTCGAGAGGTTTCGGATCGAACCGTCGCGACCTAGGATGTCGATGCCGCCACCAACCGTTCCCAGCCAGATATTTCCCTCCGCGTCATCGCAGATCGCGTAGACGACACCGTTCGAGAGGCCTGACTTCGCATTCCACGTCCGCAGCTGTCCGCCCTGGACCCTGGTCACCCCGCCGCCGTTCATTCCGATCCAGATCGCGCCATCGCGATCCTCGAAGAGCGATCGGACGAACACATCCGGAAGTCCTTCCTTGGCGCCGAGAACGGTCACGACGTCGCCGGAGACCCGATTGACGCCGCCGCCGTCTGTGCCGACCCAGACGTCGCCCCGCGAATCCTCGAGCACGACCCGAATGTTGTTCTGCGACAGTCCGTTCAGCGTCGTGAAGTTGACGATCTTCTCGTCCTTCAGTTGTGTGACGCCCCCATTCGTACCAACCCAGAGGCTCCCCTCGTGGTCGACAGCGAGTGACCGGACCGCGTCGTGGCTCAGTCCCTGCTTCGCGGACAGGTTCGTGAATCGGCCGTCCCGGTAGCGACTGATGCCGGCGCTCAGCGTACCGATCCAGATCGAGCCCCTGTCGTCGGGCAGGATGGACGAAATCAGATCGCTTGCAAGCCCGTCCGCTGCAGCGGAATAGACTTCCGTGCGCCCGTCGTGAACGCGGACGAGTCCTCCGCCATTCGTCCCGATCCAGACGGAACCGTCGGGAGCTGCCGCAATTGCCGCAACCAACGTGTTTCCGGGGCTTTCCGGCAGCGGGAAGTTCGCAAACTGCCCGTTTTCGCGGTAGCAGACGCCACCACCTTCCGTGCCGATCCACAACCGGCCGTTGCCGTCTTCGCAGATCGACCGGACAGCGTTCCCCGCAAGCCCATCGTTCCTGGTGAACACCTCGAACGCCGCCCCCGTCCATCGCGCCAGTCCGGCATTCGTCCCGATCCAGACCGATCCGTCGCGCGCCGTGTGGAGCGCAAAGACGAAGTCGTCCGGAAGCCCGTCTGCCACCGTGAACGTCTTGAAAGCGCCGTTCAAGTATCGCGTGAGGCCTCCGCTGAGCGTCCCGATCCACAACCCGCCGTCCTTGTCCTCGACGAGCGATCGAATGGAGCTGCTCCTGAGCTCGGGAACCGTCCGTGAATCGAAGACCTTGAAGTTGACGCCGTTGAATCGGACCACGCCTTCATACGTCGCCATCCAGATGTAGCCATCCCGCGTCTGGAGGATGGCGCTCACCGTGCTTTGAGGCAGTTCGTCCTGCCACACACTGCGGCCAAAGAACGGGAGCGGACGCGTCGGGTCCAAAGCCGTTGCCAACGGCGGTCCGAAAGCGACGAGCGCAACGACGACAGCGAAGAACGCCCTGACGAGCGACGGTCGGGACGCAAGCTGGCTGTGCCGGTCGGAGGATCGCATAGGGGCGTCGGCAGGCTACCATGGACGGGCGGAATTGCACGATTTCAGAACGGTTACCGACAATTCCGGGGCTTCATGGGGCAAACTTGACACTGCAAAAGAGCGGATGGTACCGTAACGACTTGATATTGACTGTAAATCCTTGAGCCGGTTGGCGATTGCCAGTATGCGCAGAGCCAGAGAGTTCACGTTCGACGACCGAAGCCGTGAGATCCTGACGACGGCGATTCGCCTCTTCGTGTCAACGGGCGAGCCAGTCGGCTCGCGTGCGCTCTCTCGCCTTTCGCGCGAGGGCCTTTCGGCGGCAACGATCCGGAACATCGTCGCCGATCTCGAAGAGGCTGGTTATCTGTATCAGCCGCACACGTCGGCGGGGCGGATCCCGACAGACAAGGGGTACCGCTTCTACGTCGACAACCTCATCGGGCAGCTCCGGATTTCGAAGCACGACGAGGTGCGGATCCAGCGCGGACTCATCGACGAAGAGACGCTATTGCGGCCCGAGTCGCTCATGGAGCGAACTTCGCAGATGCTTTCTCAGGTGTCCGACAACGTCGGTGTCGTCGTATCGCTCTCGCGTCAACAGGACTCGATCGAGCAGGTCGAGTTCATCAAGTTGAACGACGGACGCGTCCTCGCCGTGACGGTACTGCGTGGCGGTGAGTTGCAGAATCGGATCTTCCGCCTCGACGACGAGATCTCGCAGACCGAGCTTGATCGCACGGCTAGATACCTGACCGAGAATTACCGCGGGCTGACCCTGACCGATATCCGGGAGCGACTGCTGGCGCAGATGTCGGAGGAGCACGCTCTCTATGATCGCCTCCTGCAGACGGCGATCCTCGTCTGCGAGCGCGGGCTGGTCGACGGCGGGGAAGCCGACGTCTATGTAGACGGCGCCTCGACGATCATCGAGAAGCCTGACTTTGCCGATACCGAGCGGATGAGATCCCTGTTCCGGATGTTCGAGGAGAAGAGCCGACTGGTTAAGATCCTGGACCAGTGTCTGACCGCCCCGCTCAACGGCGGGGTGCACATCCAGATCGGCGCCGAGACCCGGACTCCCTGGCTGCGGGACTGTGCAATCATTGCCTCGCCATTGCACGTCGGCGACCGTGTGATCGGCGGTATCGGTGTTGTCGGACCGTCCCGGATGGAGTACGCTCGGGTGATCGGAATCGTCGATTATGTAGCAAAGCTTTTCGAGCGAACCCTGCTCGACAGCCGCAACATCGCCGCGCGGTAGTGTCACGCCCCCCGCCGCCGGAGCGATGGTCGGAACGATACCACTTACGGTACGACCCTGAAGTTCAAGGACACACAGACGCGAAATGTCCGATCAGTTCAAACACTCTCCCATCAATATCCCGATTGTCTCCGGCGACGACGACCCGGACGATGATGTGTCGGACGTCATCGAGATCGACGGCGATGACCTCATCTACGACCCTGACGACCTGCTTGTGAGCGAGTCGAATAACGTGGAATCCGATGCGGATGCAAGTGAAGAGATTTCCGCACCGCGTACGCTCGTGACCGAATCACTCGACCCGTATGTCCCGCCGCCGTCTCCGGCTGAAAAATCGAACGCCGGCGATGCGGCGATTGCGGGGGCGGGCGATGCCGACGAGAGGTCGGATGCGGTCGCGGAAGAGCCCTATGATGCTGACGAGGTCAGCGTCGAAACGATCGAGGATGCCGTTCGAGACGACGGGGAGGCTGACGAAGAATCTCCTGCCGTTGCGGCTGGCGAGGAAACGACGACCGTCTCGAAACAGGCCGTCATCGACCTGATGCAGGAGCTGCGGCAGAAGACCGATGCCATCACGAAACTCTCGGATGAGCGTTCGGACCTCTACGACAAGCTGCTTCGCAAGCAGGCGGAGTTCGAGAACTTCCGCAAACGTGGCGAGCGTGAAATGCAGGAAGCGTATGTGCGCGCTCGCGCCGACCTGCTCACGGACCTGCTTCCGGTGCTCGATAACTTCGATCTTGCGGTTCAGCACGCCGACACTACAAATCCTGACGCCGTTCGCGAGGGCGTCCATCTGATCCACAAACAGCTCTTCGATTCGCTGTTCCGTCTTGGCCTCGAACCAATCGAAGCCGACGGCCAGCCGTTCGATCCGGAACTTCATGAAGCCGTCGCGACAGAGCCGACGGACGAAGCGCCGGACCATACGGTTCTGGTCGTTCTGCAGCGCGGATACAGGCTCGGGGACCGGATGCTGAGGCCGGCACGTGTAAAAGTCGCGGTGACGCCGTAAGCGCGGCCCACCGAGGAGGATGAGAACCGCATGGGCAAGGTGATTGGTATCGATCTCGGGACGACGAACTCCTGTGTCGCAGTGATGGAGGGCGGCGTAACGCAGATCATTCCGAACAAGGAAGGCGGCCGGACAACGCCATCGGTCGTCGCTTTCACCGAGAAGGGCGAACGGCTCGTCGGTCAGATCGCGAAACGGCAGGCCATCACAAACGCGTCTAACACGATCTATGCGGCGAAGCGGCTCATCGGGCGGAAGTACAGCTCACCCGAAGTTCAGCGCGCGCAGGACCTGTGCCCATACGAGATTACGGAAGCCTCGAACGGCGACTGCCGCATTCGCGTGCGCTCGCGTGACTACAGTCCGCCCGAGATCTCGGCAATCCTCCTGCAACGTCTGAAAGCGGCAGCCGAGGACTTCCTCGGCGACGAAGTCGTCGAGGCCATCATCACGGTCCCGGCCTACTTCGACGACATCCAGCGACAGGCGACGAAGGACGCGGGCAAGATCGCGGGCCTGAACGTTCAGCGGATCATCAACGAGCCCACGGCCGCCGCGCTCGCATACGGACTCGGCAAGAAGGAGACGGAGAAGGTCGCGGTCTTCGACCTCGGAGGAGGCACGTTCGATATCTCGGTGCTCGAGATGAACGACGGGGTCTTCGAAGTGCTCGCCACGTGTGGCGACAGCTTCCTGGGCGGCGAGGACTTTGACCAGCGAATCATCGACTGGATGGTGCAGGAGTTCAAAACCGAGACGAACATCGATCTCCGCCAGGACAGGCTCGCGTTGCAGCGGCTCAAGGAGGCCGCCGAGCGGGCCAAGTGCGAGCTTTCGACGGCGACCGAATCGCACATCAACCTGCCGTTCATCTCTGCCGATGCGTCGGGGCCGAAGCACTTCAACAAGACGCTCACGCGGGCGAAGTTCGAGGAGCTCGTCACCGACCTGGTCGAGCGTACCGTCGAGCCATGCGAGAAGGCCCTGTGGGACGCAAAGCTCCAGTCGAGCGACATCGACAAGGTGCTCCTCGTCGGCGGCCAGACGCGCTCGCCGATCATCGTCCGAAGGGTCCGTGAAATCTTCAACAAGGAACCTTCGAGCGAGATCAATCCGGACGAGGTCGTCGCAATCGGCGCCGCCATCCAGGGCGGCGTGCTCACTGGCGAAGTGAAGGACCTCGTGCTTCTCGATGTCATTCCGCTCTCGCTGGGTATCGAAACCCGAGGCGGGCTCTTCACGAAGATCCTCGAGCGCAATGCCACGATTCCGACCAAGAAGGCGCTCACCTTCACGACCGTCGCCGACAACCAGTCGGCGGTTGAGGTGCACGTGCTGCAGGGCGAGCGCGAGATTTCGGCGGGCAACCGTTCGCTCGCGCGATTCGAGCTCGTCGGCATCCCGCAGGCGCCGCGCGGCATTCCGCAGATCGAAGTCAGTTTCGAGGTGGATGCCGACGGTATCGTGTCGGTCTCGGCGAAAGACAAGATGACCGGACTCGAGCAGGCGATGAAGATCACGCCGTCGTCCGGACTCTCGGCGACCGAGATCTACGACCTGATGGAGGAAGCGCAGCGCAACTCTGACGCCGACCGGAAGATGAAGGAAGTCATCATCTCGAGGAACCGTCTCGAGGGCCTTCTGCAGAACTCCCAGCGGTCGTTCAGCGAGTTCGGCTGGATGCTCTCGGCACAGGATCAGGAGATCGTCCGCAATGCGCTCGAGAAGGCGCACGCGGCCTGCTCGAGCGAAGACGGCGACGCGATAAGAGCGGCGCTCGAGACACTCGAGCATTCGGCTCGAATGATCACCGACGCGATGTTCAAGCCGGCCTCGGTTTCGAGGCCTGACGAAGATGACGGCGTCGTCGAGGACAGCGGCACGAAGGCGCTTCCGGAGTCGACATAGCCGCCTCCTTTCATCAGTCGAGTTTCGCGAAGGCGCAAATCGAGAAGTCATCGTTTGCGCCTTCGACGTATTCCTGCCGGATGATGACGCTGGCCGACCCTGAATGGTTCTGATGGAGACCGAGAATTCGTGAGCAGCAAACGCGACTACTACGAAGTCCTCAACGTGACGCGCACCGCGACGGACCGCGAGATCAAGAGCGCCTACCGGAAGCTCGCCGTCAAGTACCACCCTGACAAGAATCCAGGTGACGCAGCGGCAGAGGAGCTCTTCAAGGAAGCTGCCGAAGCTTACGCCGTTCTGAGCGATTCCGAGCAGCGCGCGCGATATGACCAGTACGGCCACGCCGGACTGCGCCAGACGGCGCCTGACTTCTCTGGAGCCGGGTTTGCGGGTTTCGAGGACATTCTCGGGGATATTTTCGGCGATATCTTCGGCTCGGCGCGCAAACGCTCGACGGTACGGCGCGGAGCGGATCTGCGATACGACCTCGAGATCTCGCTCGAGGAGGTGCTGACGGGGACGTCCCGGTCTATCCAGATCCCGCGACTCGAGACATGCGAGACATGCACCGGTGCGGGCACCGCCGAGGGCTCGAATCCGATTCCCTGTCCGACGTGCGGCGGTTTTGGCCAGGTCCGCTACCAGCAGGGTTTCTTCTCGGTCAGTCGCACGTGCAACCATTGCCGTGGAACCGGCAAGATCATCGAGAATCCATGCTCGGACTGCCGCGGTGAAGGCCGGATCGAACGTGAGCGCACTATCGAGGTAAACATTCCTGCGGGCATCGATTCGGGTTCACGGATTCGGCATCGTGGCGAAGGTGAGGCCGGCGCGGGTGCCGGACCGGCCGGCGACCTCTACGTCGTCGTGCATGTGGCTGATCACCCGCAGTTCGAGCGACAGGACACGAATCTCTACACGACGGCGCCGGTGTCCTTCGGTCAGGCTGCGCTCGGAGCCGAGATCGTCGTGCCGACGCTGGACGGGAAGCAGTCACTGACCATTCCGGAAGGCACGCAGACGGGGTCGGTGTTCCGGCTCAAGGGACAGGGACTCCCGGTGCGCGGGGGACGAGGCCGTGGCGATCTATATGTCGCTATCTCGCTTGTCACGCCGACCAGCCTGACCCGTGAGCAGAGGAGGATCCTCGAAGAGCTGGCGCGTGTAGAGTCTCCGGCCGCGCAGTCGAGCTCGGATGAAAAGGGCCTGTTCGACAAGGTCAAGGACATGTTCTCGTGAAGAATTGACTGGATTGCCCGAGGATCCACAGGAATTCTACGTACCATCACCCAGAAAAACTCCTGTCAATCCTCGTAAGATCCTGTCAATTCTTCATATTCTCTACTCCTCGACCTCGACCGAGCGCACGCGCTTTTTCGTCTCGGTGATCTCGCGGTCGCCTTCGACGAGCGACGTCAGAACGAAAGTCGCCGTGCCGTTCGGCGATTTCATCACCGCCTTCACCGGAATTCGCCGCGCATCGTCTGTGAACCAGATGTGCAGCTCCCCTTCCCGCCGGACCAGCCGGCCTCCGAAGATCCGTGCATCAACTCGCAGCGCGTCGTACTTCCGGCCTTCGACCTCCACCTTCTCCCTGCCAATCAGTGCAACGCCGACGTCGTACGTCTGGCCTCGATCACTGATCGGGAAACGCACTTCCCTTCCGGCATTCTTGAGTTTTCGGGTCCGTGCAAAGTAGAGCGCCGACACTACGTCCTGCACCCACGGCCGCGTTTCCTGTTCGACTGTCGTCCCGACGTCGCCCGGCACCGCCGGGTTCCGCGAGTTGAAGCGCACCTTAGGAGCATTCCGATCGAACAGCGCTTCCTCGAACGTCCGCACGTCGTTTTCGTGCAGAACCTTGATCGACGAGTAGACAAAGAGATCGTTCCTGTCGGCAAGCGTTGTGAAAGTGTCGTTGATCTTGACGCCGAAGAGTCCGGCGAGCGCGCCGTGCGAAACGGCATTCACCTCGAACTTGATGTGCTCGGCGCTGCCGGCGGCCTCGCCGACCGTGAATGTGACTTCGCCGATATTGGCCGAGATCGGAAAGCGCGAGAACTTGACGTCGTAGGTCAGCCGTTCTCCATATCGGAAAGGCAGCGGATGGCGCAGTCCGAACGACCGGGTCTTCGGGGGCTTAGTCGTGGCCTCGGCGCCCTCGGACCGGGCCAACACCGGCGCGCCAGCGAGCGCGAAGCAAGCCAGCGAGACCGCACAGATTCGAACACCCCATCCCCGCTTGATCGACTTCATGACATCACCATCATCTTGGCAACCAGGATTCCAAGTACGGCGAGCAGTCCGAGGGCTGCCCGATATTCACGATAGCGCAGGTACAACGACCCATCAAACCGGACCTTTCGAACCGCCTCAGAGCCCGCGGGCGTCAGCCGCGGCGCAAAGAGCGGCACCGCCCTTGCCCACTCGTCGTAGGCGTCTGGAAACAGAGTCCGCATGGTCTCGACTTCGGCGATCATCACCGGGACGTAGATGACGAGGTACGCTGCAGCGATCGTCAGCGCCAGCCACCAGACGCCTCCTGCCACCGAAAGGCCGACGACGAGCAGAAACGTCCCGAGATAGAGCGGGTTTCGCGTGTGCGCGTAGGGTCCGGATGTCGTCAACTCTGCCATTTTTCGGAGGTGACCGCTTGCCCACGCCCTGATCAGGAGCCCGATGGTCGCAACGACTGCTCCGGTAACAAGAGCAGGAAGCGTCGGCCTTGCAAACACGAGGAACAACGGAGCGAGCACGAACCCGAGGGGCACGCGCAGCCGTTGGGCCACTCGTCTCAGCTTGGCCGCGGTCACGACGTTTGAAGCCTCGCGTCGACGAGTCGTTGTACCGCGTCCACGGGAATCTCCATGCAGATCCACTTGTCGCACGATCTGCGGTAACAGTCCACGCGACAGTCGATGTCGTTGCGGCCGATGGTACGGTCTCTCGGATCGAATGGTCCGTTCCGCAACGGGCTGGTCGGACCATAGATGCCGACGATCGGCGCCCCCGCCGCGGCCGCCAGATGGAGCGGACCCGTATCGCCACCTACGAAGACCTTCGCCTGCCTTGCCAGCGCGACGAACTCGACGAGTGAGCATGCAAACGGAATCGCGCTGCCATCCGTGCTCGCAGCCGCGACTTCGGCCGCCAGGCTCTCTTCGCCCGGACCGAACGTCACGAGCGACCGCACCCCCTGCGAAGACCGGATAGAGTCCGCCAGCCGGCCGAAAGACTCGGCCGGCCAGAGCTTCGTCGGCCAGCCGCCGCCGGGATTCAGGATCGCATAGCCGTCCGGCGGCACGCGCGCTGCGATGGACTCGACCGCGGAGTCGGGAATTGCGATCGGAAACTCATAGTCGCCGCCGGCGTCGACGCCAAGCGCACGCACGAGGGCAATGTTCTTCTCGATGACGTGTCCGCGATCGTCGACAGGAACCTGTTCGGTCAGAAAAACACGACTTGCGGGCTCGCGCAGCGCAGCGGACTCGAACCCGATCCGGCGCGGAGCACCGGATGCGAACGAGACGAATCCGCTCTTGATCAGCCCCTGGAAGTCTAGGGCGACGTCCACCGGTTCCGCCCGCAGGCTCGACAGTCTCGACCGAAGCGCGCGCTGTGTGTCCCGCTTCAACAGGCTCCGGCGCCAGGAGCGTGTATCGATTTCGATGAGGCGGTCGATCGCAGGCGAGCCCCGGAGTATCGCCGCCGCACCGCGTTCCACGACCCAGGAGATTCGGGCGTCGGGCCGCTCGCGCCGAAGCGCGGCAACCGCAGGAAGCGCGTGGACGACGTCGCCGATCGCGCTCAACTTGACTATCAGTACGTGCACGATCAGGCCTTCATTCGCGCCAGGACTTCAGTCGTAGAATGGTCCTTCGGGTCACCGACGATCGCGACCCGGCCGCCGTACTCGGCTACGATGGCGCGTTCCGGCACGGTCTCGGTCGTGTAGTCAGTGCCCTTCGCGTGGACGTCCGGACGTAGCGCCAGCAGTACGGGTTCGACCGTCAAAGTGTCGAAAACCGTCACGAACGAAACGCCTTCGATGGCTGCGACGATCTCGGCGCGCTCATCCGCCGGCATTACCGGACGACCTTCACCCTTCAATTGTCTGACAGCGTCGTCGCCGTTGACGGCAACAACGAGCACGTCGCCTTCAGCTCGCGCCCCACGCAGGTAACGGATGTGCCCGACGTGAAGGACGTCGAAGCAGCCGTTGGCAAGGACGATCTTAGAGCCACCGGATCGCAGCGCTTCGACCTCCGACGTCAGGTCGTCGAGTGCGATCGTTCGTCCCATTGCCCCTCCATTCAGCCCGCAATACCGGCAGCAGTCACGTTTACAGCGGAATGAAGTACATCACCCAGCCGATGACGAGGCCGATCACGATGAACGCCGCAAATACCTTCACGCCGTACAGCGCCTTGGCGCGCGCATCGTGGCGCTCCGAATCGATCACCGCCATGACGGTTGCGACCGCCGCGGCAAAAATGGCCATCACGAGCAGGTGCACGCTACGGCTTCCTCCCGACAGCGATGTCGTAGGCGTCGAGCGCCGCAAGATAGTTCAGCAGTCCGACAACGTGAAGGAGGCTGGTGCCGTACTCATACGTCGGGTTCTTCGCGGCGACGTCGATGCCGACGTGGGCCAGCAAGCACCCGAGGTACAGCAAACCTGAGCCTGCGTCGGCGAAGACGAAGAAGAACGAAAGCCGGTTCTCGAGATCGATGGTCGCGAGCCTGCCGTGCAGCAGAATGCCGAGCGCGAATCCTCCGATGAGTACCACGGCGAGCAGAGCGCCCCGCAGCACGCGACCGGATACCAGATGTCCTGCACCCGGAACGAGCAGTCCGATCACGAACGCGACGACGCCTCTCGGCGACAGGCCGGTCTCCGGCTTCGTGTCCGCGACGCGTGCGGGACTTCCCGTCTCCTGTGTTGAATCCAATCGTTCCTCCCGACAAGCCTTCCGAGTGCGAACGGGCATTCTAGGAGCCCGCATGAGATCCCGCAACCCCGTCGTGCGCGGTCCTTCGGCGCACAGTGGCCCAGGCGAGACCCGTTGCCCGATTCCACGGACAATCCTATCGCCCGCATTCCGGACCGCGACCGATTGGTCCCAGGCACGGGAATCGGCAACGTGGACGACACGAGACCCGACGCGGTTCTGATGCGTGATTCTTGACGGTCCCGGGGCGTGTTGCTACGGTGTAATTGGCTACGATGAATTGGCAATCCCATCGACAATCCGAGCGCATTCACATCGCGGTGTCGGTCCGAATTTCCGGTAGGGATCTTCTCGGGCAGGACTACGACCGCGAAGCGTGGACGCTTGACGTCAGCGGTTCCGGAGCCTCGCTCCACATACCGGACGACCTTCATATCACTCGCCACATGCACGTGTCCTCGAGCGACTATCAGTTTCACGCCGACGCCGATGTTGACGTCGTATGGGAACGCCGCTCGCCACAGCGCGCCGTGGGCGTGCGCGTGCGGCCCGGTACGCCCCCGGACTCGTGGGAAGCCCGCTGAGACGATCTGACCTCCTCGCCCCCGCCCGGAGAGCTCCGTGACCTACTTACCGTTGAACGTGTTGCTCGTCGAGGCTGACGGTAGCGTGGCCGAAGCCTGCCGCGAGTCCATAGTTCGTGCACTTCCCGCAGCGCACGTGGATGTGTCGAAGTCCGACGGCTCGGCGATGACGCGCCTGGAGCGGATGGCGAGATCTGGAGCTCAGCAGCCTCTTTACGACGCGGTCGTGGTGAACGTCGAATCGGCAACGGATCGGCCCGTCACCCTGCTCGAGCAGCTCGCGCAGATTCTCCCGGGCACGCCGGTACTTGCCATCCGCGGTGACGATCCTCCGCTGGGCGAGGTCGATCCGATTGTCGCGTGGACGGCCGAGGTCATCAGGGCAACGAGCGACTTTCCTGTTCATCTGGCGACCATCCTCAGGCTGCATGTCGAACAGCGCCGGCTGCTGGCCGAGATAGAGCGACAGCGAATCGAGATCGTCGATCAGGCTTCGCGAGACGATCTGACCGACCTCGCAAACCGTTCGCGGTTCAACGAGACGGTCGAGAACGAGATTGCCCGAGCGCTGCGATTCCACCGGCCGCTGACGCTCGTGGCGCTCAATGTCGATGGCATGAAGCTCATCAACGACACGCACGGTTACGCGGCCGGTGACGCGGCGCTGGCTCACGTGGCGAACTGCCTGCGAACCGAAGTCCGCCGGTTCGAAATCGCCGCGCGGACCGGCGGCGACACATTCGGCGTTCTGCTCGTGGACACGAATTTCGACGGCGGCCGACAGGTGGCGGAGAAGCTCCGCAGGCGAATCGCCGAGGTGCCGTTGCGACCCGTGGGCGAGGTGACTGTGAGCGTCGGTGTCGCTTCGCTGCCGGCACACGCCGAAACGGCGAACGCCCTGATCCGCATCGCGGACGAGGCGATCTACGAGGCACAGTCGAAGGGGCGCAACCGAGTCGTCGTAAGTCGGAACCTGCGACGCGAGAGGGCCGGAGAACGCCAGCCGATCAGGTTCAAGGTCGTCGTCGAAGGCCGCGACAATCACGGCGAGTCGTTCAGTGAGGAAACCGAGACCGAGTTGGTGAGCCGGTGCGGGGCCCGCGTCTTCCTGGCGCACGCGATGTCGACCGGAGAGACGATCCGTCTGCGGACTCCGTTTCACGACCACACGCTGACGGCGCAGGTGACGGCCTGTTACAAGGGACTGGACAATCGACAGCGCGCCGGATTCAAGCTCCTGGATCCGCCGAAGTGGGGAACCTGAGACCTGTCTCCGTGGACTCCGTGTCTCTGGGCTCTCCGTATGGCAACGCCATTGCCGTAGGCATACGGAGAGCACAGAGGCACGGAGATCACGGAGAGCTCAGCTTTCGGCCAGGATTGCCGCCGCGAACAGCGGGATCATGATCTCGTGGTGCCCCGTGAGCGCGAATCCACGACCCGAACCCGCCGTGGGCCTCCGCACGACGTTGGTGAGCGGCCGATAGTGCTGGATGAAGTCGAAGTTCGCCGTCGAGAAACCCTCGAGTCGCTGCCGATTACGCACGACCGTCACGGCCTTCAGAAAAACCTCCGGCAGAATTACGGCGGACCCGAAATTGAGGTACACACCGCCGCCGTCCAGTCCTGCCACAATCGAACACAGCAGCCGGAAGTCGCGCATCGACGTCGCACCGAGCGCGGCGCCGTCCACGTTCGGATGGATGTGGGGAATGTCGTTTCCGAGCGCCACGTGGACCGTCACCGGCACGCGCGCCGCGTAAGCGGCGTGGAGCATCGATGAGGACGCAAACCGCGGCTCGAGTCCTGTGATCGCCCTTCCAACCGCCTCGCCGAGCCCGATCCCGTCGCCCGAACCCGAAACGGCCGCCTCGTTGAGAATCCGGCCTGTCTCCTCGGCTGCACCGAAGCTTCCCGACCCGAGAGTTGCATCGACGTCCTCCGAGGTCCCGCCACTCACGGCAATCTCGAAGTCGTGGACGAGGCACGATCCATTCATCGCGAACGCCGTGATGATGCCGCGCCGCATCAGGTCGATGAGCACCGGACCGCAACCTGTCTTGATCACGTGACCGCCGAGCCCGGCGATGACCGGCAGCCCCGCGGTGCGGGCAGCGCGCACGAGACCGGCCAGCTCGATCAGGTCGTTGACCGCGAGCACCTTCGGGAGTGATCCGAGAAAGTCGCTGAACGAGCCGCCGTCGAACCCGGTCGCAAAGTCCGCAACCGTAACCTTGCTCGGACGCGATGCAAGCGGATACGTCCTGAGACCAGAAAGATCGTAGGGTTCGAAATCGTAGATGGACATTCGCGGAACGTTCGAGAGGGAGAGGATGTGACGATCCGATGTCAGTTGCCGGCGTTAGCGGCGTCGGCTTCAGAGTCTCCGAACATCGTCTCTTCGACGAGTTGGCAGAGTATGTGACCGATCAGGATGTGTGTTTCCTGAATCCGCGCCGTCTCTTCGTGCCTGACGATCAGGGGAATGTCGACTATCTCGGCCGCACGTCCTCCGTCCCGGCCGAGGAACCCGATCGTGTGCATGTTTGCGTATCTCGCGGCCTCGAGCCCCTTCACGACATTCGGCGAGTTTCCCGAAGTCGAGATGCCGATGGCGACGTCTCCACGCCGTCCGAGCGCCTGCACCTGTCTATCGAAGACGTGAATGAAGGACGAGTCGTTAGCGATCGACGTGAGAATCGAACCGTCCGTCGTGAGCGAGATCGCCGGCAAGCCCTTCCGGTTCTTGTTCATGAAGACGTTCACGAGCTCACCGGCGATGTGCTGTGCATCGCACGCGGACCCGCCATTACCGAAGAGCAGCAGTTTGTTGCCGGCTCGCAGGGCATCGATGATCAGCTGCGCTGCCCGCTCGACCTCGCGAACGTGGGCCGAAAAGAAGACGACCTTCGTGTTCAGGCTCTCGTGGACGATCGCATCGATCCGCTCGTAAACGTCGTCTTCGGTCCCACCCGGTGGTCGCTTGAGTGTCTTCACGCGGATCTCCGGTGCCTTCGTGGCTCGAGAACGGACCGAAGAGCCTGTCCGGTATAGGACTTCCTGCTCTTCACGACGGTCTCTGGACTCCCCTCGGCAACGATTCGGCCCCCGCCTTCGCCGCCTTCCGGCCCGAGATCGACGATCCAGTCTGCACTCTTGATGACATCGAGGTTGTGCTCGATGACGAGGACAGTATTGCCCATATCCACTAGGCGGTGCAACACTTCCAGCAATCGGCGCACGTCCTCGAAGTGCAGTCCCGTCGTCGGTTCGTCGAGAATGTAGAAGGTCCGTCCGGTCGCACGCTTCGAGAGCTCCTTCCCGAGCTTGATGCGTTGCGCCTCGCCACCGGACAGCGTCGTCGCCGACTGACCGAGCTTTATGTAGCCGAGTCCGACGTCAATGAGCGTCCGCAGCTTCCTCTCGACCTGCGGAATGTTCTCGAGCAGGACGAGCGCATCCTCGACCGTCATGTCGAGCAGCTCGGAGATCGACTTTCCCTTGTACCGGACGGCGAGAGTCTCCCGGTTGTACCGTGCGCCCCTGCACGCGTCGCAAAGCACATAGACGTCCGGAAGGAAGCTCATCTCGATGCGCCTGAGTCCGTCGCCCTGACACGTTTCGCAGCGGCCACCCTTCACGTTGAACGAGAAGCGCCCCGGCATGTAGCCGCGTTCGCGCGATTCCGGAAGTGACGCGTAGAGCTCGCGAATCGGCGCGAAGAGTCCGGTGTACGTCGACGGATTGGATCTCGGCGTGCGTCCGATCGGCGACTGGTCTATCTCTATGACTTTGTCGATCAGGTCCAGCCCCTCGAGCGCACGATGATCGCCCGGCGTCACGGCGGAGCGGTACAGCGTCCTGGCCATCGAGCGGTACAGGATCTCGTTGACGAGCGTCGACTTTCCGCTCCCCGACACGCCGGTGACGGCGATGAACGACGCCAGCGGGAACTCGACGTCGATGTTCTTGAGGTTGTTGGCTCTTGCTCCGAGTATCCGCACGACCTTTCCGTTGCGCGGGCGGCGAATTCGCGGGACCGTGACGGCATTCGTTCCGGCAAGATATCTGCCGGTTACGGAATCCGGATTTCCGGCAACCTCGTCCGGAGTCCCGGACGCAACCACCGCTCCGCCTTCTGTCCCGGCCCCAGGCCCCAGATCGATGACGTGGTTGGCCCGCCGGATTGTCTCTTCGTCGTGCTCGACTACCAGGACGGTGTTGCCGAGATCGCGAAGCTCTTCCAGCGTATTGATGAGCTTCATGTTGTCGCGAGGATGGAGACCAATGGACGGCTCGTCGAGCACGTAGAGGACGCCGCGCAGCTGGGATCCGATCTGCGTCGCGAGACGAATCCGCTGCCCTTCTCCGCCCGAAAGGGTCGCCGAGCCCCGGTCGAGCGAGAGATAGCCCAGTCCGACCCGGGTCAGAAACGCGAGTCGGTCGCGAATCTCGCGAAGGACTAGTCCGGCGATCTTGTGCTCGCGGTCCGAAAGCCGAATGTCGGCGAAGGCGCCAACGGCCTGGTCGGTCGGAAGCGCGGTGTAGTCGGCAATGGAGCGCCCGTTCACGCGCACAGCCAGCGACTCGCGGCGCAGACGGCTGCCGTGGCACACGCCGCACGAAACCGGCGACATCAGTTCCTCTATTCCCTCGAGGACCTTTTCGTTTCGGGCCTCATCGCGCTGCTGCTTGAAGTAGTTCGTCGCGCCGGGCCAGACGTGGCTGTAGGACTGACGGCCGTGCTTGAGCTTGAGCTTCTCGGACTGGCCACGAAAGAAGGCATCTCGGACCTTCGACGGAAGCGCTTCGAACGGCGTCGATTCCGGCAGTCCCTGGGCTGCGGCGATCGCCACGAGAACCCCCCGAAGATACAGATTCATCGAGCGGTCGAACGCCGCGAGGTCGAGCGCTCCGATAACTATGGACTCGTCCGGGACGAGTTTGACGGGGTCGATCTCCCAGGTCGTCCCGATGCCCTTGCAGTTCGGACACGCGCCGTACGCGCTGTTGAACGAAAAGGACCGCGGCTCGAGTGACGGGATCGAGATTCCACATTCCGCACACGCCTGTCGCTCGGAGTAGAGGCGTTCCTCGCCATCGACGACGGAGACGAGGACCAGACCGCCGGTGAGCTTGGCCGCGGTTCTGACGCTCTCCTCGAGTCTCTGGGCGACGCCGGCGCGCACCAGCAGGCGGTCGACTACGAGCTCGATCGAGTGGTTCCGGCGCTTGTCCAGCGTGATCTCTTCGTCGAGGAAGCGGACTTCGCCGTCGATCCGCACACGCTCGAATCCGGCTCGCGAGAGTTTCTCGAGTTCCTTTCGGAACTCCCCCTTTCGTCCGCGAACGACGGGAGCCAGGATCATTACGCGCTCGCCCTCGGGCAGTTCCTTGATGGCGCTGACGATCTGGTCGATGGACTGCCTCGTGATCGGACGGTCGCATTGGGGACAGTGCGGCTGCCCAATGGACGAGAAGAGCAGGCGGAGGTAATCGTAGATCTCTGTTACGGTGCCGACGGTCGAGCGTGGACTGCGGCTGATTGTCTTCTGCTCGATCGAGATAGCAGGACTGAGGCCCTCGATCGAATCGACGTCGGGCTTCTCGAGCTGATCGAGGAACTGACGGGCGTAGGCCGAAAGCGACTCGACATATCGGCGCTGACCTTCGGCATAGACCGTGTCGAACGCGAGCGACGACTTTCCCGAACCGCTCAGTCCGGTAACGACCGTCAGCGAGTGGCGGGGAATGTCAAGGTTGATGTTCTTGAGGTTGTGCTGCCGTGCGCCGCGGATCTTGATTGTCGTAAACGCCATTCCCACCAGCCCACAGTTCGGATTTCCATCGATAGTCGAACCCGGGATTGTAGCCGTCTGCCAACCCGCTGTGTCAAGGTGGCGCCCGGAAGCCAAACCGCC
>CAZQBW010000006.1:6908-57119 GCA_964591515.1 uncultured Clostridia bacterium | reverse complement strand
CTCGACAATTGCACAAACGAGGAGCTTTTTCGAGGCAAGCGGACCGTGCCGAGCACTGCGCTAAGCGCCTTGGAGTGCGGCGTGAAGCGCCGCTATGGATCAATCCAAAGCGGTGCTTCACGCCGCGCTCCAGGGCGCTTCGCGCGATGTCCCAATATCTGCGCGCAGGCCGCCCGGCATTGGCGCCGCATACGCCCTGCCGATTCTCGACCCGCGCGGATCATAGGCTATAGTTCCCGCGCCTTCGTGGAGGTGATGGAATGGCGTCCGGCGACGTGACCGAGCTTCTTGGCCAGTATCGCGAAGGCAAGCGCGAAGCCCTCGATCGACTCATGCCTTTGGTCTACGGCGAGCTGCGCCGCATCGCGGCGCGGTACATGAAGGCCGAGGGCGCGAGCCACACACTCCAGCCGACGGCGCTCGTTCACGAGGCCTACATGCGGCTCGTCGACCAGCGCGACGTCGAGTGGCAGAACCGCGCGCACTTTTTCGGAGTCGCGGCGCAGCTGATGCGCCGGCTGCTCGTCGACCATGCGCGCGGCCGAAACCGGCAGAAGCGCGGCGGCGGACTTCTAGTGGTGCCGCTCGAGGACCACGACGCTGCGGGCCCGGCACCCGACGACGGGCTCGACCTCGTGGCGCTCGACGACGCGCTCGATCGCCTCACCGCGCTCAGTCCGCAACAGGGTCGCATCGTGGAACTTCGCTATTTCGGCGGGCTTTCGATCGAGGAGACGGCGGAGGTGCTCGGCGTTTCGACGATGACGGTCAAGCGTGCGTGGGCGATGGCGCGGGCCTGGTTGCATCGCGAGCTTTCGGGCGAGGGCGGCTGACGTCCGATCGGAGCGGAGCCACTCGTCGAGCGCCGGATGTTCCAGTTTGTCTCCTTTCGTCGCGTTGGTGAGAGAAGGCGGAGATGACGGCCGGCCCGAACCGGCGCCGCGTCGCTCGCGCACTCAATACTGACCCCCGGAGGTGGCTCGATGAAGACTTTTCGTTTGTTCTCGGTTTCCATGCTCGCGCTCGTCTTGGGAATTGCGTCGACGGGCGTTTCGCTCGCTCAATCTTCGTCAAAGGTGAAGGTGGCCGTTACCGAATTCACGCCCGGGCCGAATGCCCCCGGGATGACCGTGGAGGCCAAGCGACACATGCAGGCCAGCCTGGCGTTCGCACTTTTTTACACCCGCCGTTTCGACGTCGTGGACGTCCGGCGGACGCGGGATGCGTCACAGGCCGATCTCGCGACGATCAACGGCGGTTCGTCCACTGCGGCGGCGGTACGGCTCGGGAAGCAGCTCGGTGTGAGCTATGTCCTGACCGGCACCGTCGAGGAATACACTCCGCAGGGCCCGGACGGCTTTGGCCGTGTGCGCTTGAGGACCCGTCTCATCGAGGTGGCCACCGGCAAGGTCGTGCACGCGGGCGAAACGACGCAGCGGAGCACGAGCGCCATGCGTACGACGAACGCCGCCGAACTTCACACCAAGGCGGTGAGGCCTGCCCTCGAGAGCCTGGCGGCGACGCTCGCGGGGTTGAGGCCCTGATCGGACTTGACCTCTGCGTCTTTGCGCGTCCTCTGCGTCTCTACGAGAAACCTGGCCTCGAGTCAGGTTCTCGCCGAGTCGCAGAGGGCTCGCAGAGACGACCGTGGGAAACCAGTGAGGCCCGCATCGGCGATATCGAGATCGTCGCTTGTCGGTGTGACGTCATAACGCTATAGTGCAGTCATCGAATGCAGATGGAGGGAGTGAATCGTGGCGATATTGACTGTGCGTAACGTGCCGGAGGAGGTCCACCGTGCCCTTCGGGTGAGAGCGGCCGGAAACGGACGCAGCACCGAAGCCGAAGTGCGCGCCATTCTGGAGGAAACGGTAAGGCCCGAGGGTCGACTGAGGCTCGGTTCGCTCTTGGCCGATATCGGCCGGCGCGCCAAGCTGACCGATGAAGACGCCGCCGTGTTTGCACAGCGCGACAGGACTCCAGCCAAACCGGTGCGACTGACATGATCCTGGTCGACACGAACGTGATCTCGGAACCGCTTCGTCCGTCTCCCGTAGTTCGCGTTGTCGACTGGATTGATGCCCAGCCGATCGAAACGCTCTACCTGTCGGCCATTACAGTTGCCGAGTTGCGCTTCGGCGTGGCCTCGTTGCCAGCGGGCAGGCGCCGGACCGCACTGCGAGACAGTCTTGAAACGCGCGTCCTTCCATTGTTCGCCGGCCGAGTGCTTCCGTTCGACCTGGCCGCTTCCCAGGCTTACGGCGAACTGATGGCGAGGGCACGGGAAGCCGGCCTGGCCATCGGAGCTTCCGACGGATACATCGCGGCAACGGCGGCAGCCAATGGAATGGTGGTGGCGACGCGAGACACGGCTCCCTTCCAAGCCGCGAAGGTGCCGTTCATCGATCCCTGGGCCGAATAGGAGGGTTACTGAACTCTAAAGTGCGCCCGGAGAGGCTCGAACTCCCAACCCTCAGATCCGAAGTCTGATTTCGCCCCTTTTCGGCGCGTCCCGCCTCCACGTAAACCCTCTAGAATAAACGACAACTAGCCGAACAGAATTCACCTGTGTTAAGGTGAATAAAACCTTGCGGGGGTGCCGAAGGGGTGCCGGAGGGGTGCCGGGATGGCGGGAAGACGTGCTGTCGGGACGGGAACGGTTCGCAAGCTGACCTCAGGCAAACACGCTGGAAAGTTCGAGGCCCGACTGCGGTGGCGAGATCACACGAACACCAGGTGCGAGGTTCGTCGTGTCTTCGAGCGCGAGCGTGACGCGCGCATGGAAGTCGACCGACTCGTTAGAGCGCGCGGCGAACGGGGGCCGGCGGCTATCGATGGCGATCGAATGACGTTCGCGGATCTGGCGAAGCACTTCGAGCGCCATCACCTGATAGAGGCCGTCGTGAGGAACGGCCGGAAGATTGCCGGCTATCGCGGGCTGCGTGACGTCCTGCCGCGATTCCGCGCGGCGCGCGACTACTTCGGCCGTCGTCTATTGAGATCGATCACCTACGACGACCTGGCGATGTACAGACGCGACCGCTTCACCGGCCGCGAGGGTTCGATTCGGTCGACGGCTTCGGTCAACAGGGACCTCGCGCTACTGCGCCGGATGTTCACCATTGCCGAGCAGCAAGGCTGGATGACTCGCAATCCCTTCCGCGGCGGTGAGCCGCTCATCGTCCTGGCGCACGAGAATAAGCGGGACCGGATACTCGGAATCGACGAAGAGGCGCGGCTCCTGTCGGCATGCGCGGACATCGACGAGTGTCTCCTTGCGGTCGTGCTGACCGCGCTCGACACAGGCGCCCGGCGTGGTGAGCTGATGCTGCTCGAATGGGCCGACGTCGACATCGAGGGCCGCGTGATCACGATCCGCGCCGAGAATGCGAAGACAGAGAGAACCCGCACCGTCCGCCTGACAGACCGCGTTGCACGGGCCATCGAGGGACTGCGGCCGGAAACGGCCGATGGCCGTGTTTTCGGCTCGCTCGAGATAATGCGGCGTGGGTTCGCCCGAGCTCGTCAAATCGCGGGGCTCGAGAGCTTTCAGTTCAGGGATCTGCGGACGACGTGTTCCACGAGATTGACGGCCGGCGGGTTGCCGATCGCCGAGGTGGCCCGGTGGCTCGGACACGCGAACGTCGAGACCACTTTTCGACACTACACCAGTCCGGACGATGCGGCGCGCCTTCGGGCCGTAGAGATCCTGGAGCGTGCGTCCGGACGACAAGATAACGGCGACCTGACACAGCGGGTGAACTGACGTGGACGCCCGCACGGATAATCGAATTGCATTCTGGAAGTCGGTCAACCGTCTGGCGCCGGACGTGGCGCGCTCGCTCGCTCGAGTATGGTCAGATGCGGACCCGAACACCCGGTCCCGGGATCACCACTTCGCGAACTCGGAGGCACTGGCAGACGCGGCGAGCAACCCGGTGGCCGAGACGATTCGAGAGGCGTACAAGGAACGAGGGCTGACGTTCAGCAAGTCGCACGGCCTCGCCGTTCCTAGTGCGGGAGAAGCGACAGCATTCGACGCGCTTGACTGGGCGCTCGTCGATTGGGCGCACGGCTGGCGACTGGGATACGACTGGTGCCTCGATGCTGCCGTGTGGACGCTGCGCCAATGGACCGAGACTGGAGGACCGGAGGATCAGCCCGAAATAGTGCTGGACGGGCCGCAGTGGCGAAGCTGGCAAGGCGCGTCGTTTGTGTTCGGTCCTCGGATGCCGTTTCGCCCTGATGACGAGACCCCTGCAGCTTACAAGGGGAGAGTCCTCGAGAACTGCCGTGCCGCTCTCGACGATTATGTAAAGGCGGTGAGGGAAGCTGCAGCTCGCCTGGGACCACTCCGCAACCAGGGCATCCGCGACCAACACCTGGACTGGCTTGTTGAGTACCACTTGAACGAGTTGAGTCCCAATAAAATAGCTGCGTTGCAGGGCAAGGGGCGAACCTCCGTGGGGCACGGGCGCACCGTGAGCGCGAACGTAAAGGCGACCGCACGATTATTGGGGATTACAGTGCGCCCTCCTGCGCGAGGACGCCCGCCCGGACGAGAGCAGAAAAGGCAGCGGAAACCCGGCGCGTAAATCTCCGCGTTTTACGCCGCGCCGTTCGATTACCGTCGTCTCCATCCTGAACGGGAGGAGACGACGATGAACACCCCACGCCAAGACTTTGCACTGACCGAGTCGGAGGCCTGCGACTTCCTGAACGTGAGCCGCGTCACGCTGTGGAAGCTGCGAAAAGCCGGCGAGATCCCGACCGTCATTTCCGGCGGCAAGAAGCTGTTGTTCCTGCGCGAGGACCTCGAGGCGTACCTGCGGCGCAACCGCGTCGTCGTCGAGCCCGAGACGGCCGGGACGACCGCGTGACGACGCACAAGGCAGCACCGCGCGCGCTGCGAGCGGATGCGGATCCCGGCGTACGACTCGCTGTGCCGGGTCCGCGTGGCACGACGGCGATCGTCGTCGTGGACTTCGAGGACGTCGCTCGGATCAAGGCGCACAAGTGGCGCGTCGAGAACGGCGGCCGCGTAATCGTGCGCTACTTCGTCCGCGGCGGCCGACGAGGCAAGCAGACACTGCAGCGGTTTCTCCTCGGGCCCTACCGGGGCGAGATCACGTACCTAAACGGCAATCGGTTCGACTTTCGTCGTGGGAATATCGTTTCGCTGCCGGGTCACATCAAGCACCGTACGGATGCTCGCCGGCGCCGCTCGTGGCGTGCCATCGTGGCAGTTGATGGCCGCGAGTACTCCTGCGGCGACTGGCCGAGCCAGTGGCTCGCCGAGCAGGCGCTCACGTCGGCGCGCGCCATCCTGCCCGAGCTCGGGGGCCGCGGCTACGCGCCGAACCGGATCCGGTTCCGACTCGCGCGCGCGTGCGGCGTGCTCGTGTTCGCCGGTGACACGGAGGCCCCATGAGACCGAGTCCCGAAAAGCTGTCTGCTGACGAGCTGCTCGTCGAGCTCGCCGTAGTCGCACGAACTGGCACCATTCTAAGCGTCGACGACGCGGTAATCACCGTGAGTCCCGACTCGGTTATCACCTCAAGCCCCGACGACGTGCACGTCGAGGGATCCGACACGCAAGCCATCCTCATCTTGATCGGACACGGGCATCGCCTGTTCGGGACACCGACCCGCGACGAGATCGTCGAGCTCATCGGACGGATCCCTGGCCGGCTGCAATCGGACGCGCGACGGCTCTCGTCGGAGATCTGGGGCGTCGTCGTCGACGCATAGGCTCTGATGCCCGCCGCTCTCCCTTACATGCCGGTCTTCGTATCCGACTACCTCGCCGACACGATGCACCTGTCGACGCTCGAGCACGGCGCCTATCTCTTACTCCTGTTCCACTACTGGAGGCGCGGCGGGCCGCTGCCGAGAGAGCCCGAGCAACTAAGGCGTTTTGCAGGCGTGAGCCGCACCGTTTGGAAGAAAATATCTCCAATTCTCAGCGAGTTTTTTCGCGACGATGGCACGCATTGGATTCACGATCGCGTCGAGGCCGAGCTCGAGCGCGCAAGGGTCAAGTGCTTGAAAGCACAGGCCGCAGGGCAGCAGTCCGGGGCGTCGAGACGTCAACGTTCGTTGAACGGACGTTCGTCCCAAGTTGAACCCCCGACGAACTCCCCACATCTACATCTACAACATCCCCCCTACCCCCCGTCCGTGCCACCAGCGCAGACGGCCGCTGAGGTGGGGGCCAGTCGCCGGCGCCCGCCAAGTGGTGTGCAATTCGTCAGCACACCCGACCCGCTCGACCTCGACGACGAGCGGAGGCGCCAGCGCGAGGACCTCGAAGCGCACCTGCGGAAGCTCCAGGAGAACGGCAGTGCAGACGCATCGGATGCAGGACCAGGAATGAGCGCCGACTCTCTCTCTCGTGAGGCGCCAGTCACTGAACCGGCATCCGATGCGTCTGCAGTGTCGGAGGTGCCTGCTTCGGTTCTGCCAGTGAGGTGCTCTACGTGCGACGTCTTCGACTGCGACGAACACGTCGAAAGAGCAGAAAGCTTCCGCGGCTGATAACGAGCAGTATGACTTTTGCCCAAAATCATTGGGGTTTTCGACGAGCAACTCGACGTCGATTCGGACACCACTACATCTTGTGGTGTCGATTGCGCCATTCCATCTCACGGGATCGATCAGGCGTGGGCCGGAGCGTGTGCAGCTTCGCGGATGGTGTCCAGAATGGGCCGTGCGCTCCAGACCCGGTGTCCGCTTCTCTGTGCCGCGGTCGTGGGTACTACCCGGCAAGGGCAGGACGACTCAGGATTTGCACGAATGAGCTGCACTTCCGTCACGATCATTACGACTCGAGATCTCGCGGCGCTCTTGGGCATCCAGCGCGACTCGGCACATCGCCTAGTGCGGCGCCGCGGCCTCGGAGTGAAGATTGGCGGCCGGTGGCGTCTCGACGCTCGCAAGGTCGCCGCCATCCTTGAAGCGAGAACCGCGGAGACACTGCCGGCCAACGAACGAAGCTGGCTCACGCCCAGTGAGCTGGCGGAGCTCGTTGGTGTCGATCGCGAGACGGCGAGAGCCTGGGCCGCGACCTATGACCTCGGAGAGCGGGTAGACGGTCGGTGGCGGATCGATCGTGAAAAAGCCCGGCGCTTCCTGGATGGAGAGCGGGTGCGCCGAAGTTCGTCTGGACGAGGAGTACTTCAATGAAATTGCGTATCGGAGGGCACGAGCCCAAGAGACTCGTCCGCTATGCCTCAGTCGGAGAACGTGAGGATCCCCCCGCCCCGCCACCGCCGGTGTTCGCCACAACACCTCCAGAATTCGCTGCCGGTCCGGAGAACCGGACGCATCAGCGTGTCAATGACCTCCAAGAGGCGGTGAATCAGCTCCTGGATCTGTGGCAGAAGGCCGACAGTGATCTGGCTCGAATCCGTGTCGAGATCGGCGAGGCAAGGAAGGCCCTAGACGTCGAGCTATTCACGCAGCTGGTACGACGTGAGGTCGACCTCGTCAAGCGCGCCTTCGAACTGGAGTTGGAGCTCGCTCGGGCAAAGGCGACGTTCTATCAAGCGAAAGCGTCACTCCTCAACGATAGGGCTCCCGCCGATCGAGCGGAGCTTGCTGAGGCACGGAGGGTGTTCGAAGCCGCCAAGGTAGTGTTCGACGCTGCAGACAGAGCAGCCGCTGGCAGGCGCCGCGAGCTCGTGGATGCACAGCAGGGGTACCATCGGGCGATCGCCGATCTCGGCCGACTCGACGAGCGTCGAATGCAGGCCGCTCGCCTCGAGATCGAGGCAGTCCAGGTGCTGCACCGTGTACGTGGAACGAGTACGGGGGTGGAAGATGTCTAAGCGAATCCAGGCCGCCACGGTGACGCGCATCGCCCGGGCCGGAAAGCCCTACCTCGTCACGGTGCGCGATGCAGACAACCGTCTTGTACGAACGGTGAAGATCGACGGCGAGACACTCCTGGATCCCGCGGAAGTCCAGCGGCAGGTGTTTGCGGAGACGGGGGAGATTGTCGAGCTCGACGCAGCGGGCTGGCGCGACAGAGTGTCCGTGCTCCTCCGGCAATCCGACGACGAGGCCACGCCAGAGGGGGCCGAGCTCCGGCGGCGCCTGGCGCGGCTGCCTGAGGCGGCTCGCGCGCTCGTTCGAGGCGAAACCATCCAGGACCGCCTCGAGCACGTCGTCGACATCGAGTCCGCGCTCGCGACGTCGGCCGCGGTCGAGAAGGTAGCGCAGCTGGGCGTGAAGCCCGACCCAGAACAGGAGCGCGAGAACCGGGACCGCGCTTTCAACGACCTCGCCAGCCGCCGAAGGGCGGGAACCGTAAAGTAAACAGGAGGAACCTTAGATGCCACGACAAGTGCTGACGACCGAGCAAGTCGATGCGCTCCACGAACTCGAGTACGCAGCTGCCGCCGTCATTCGATGGACTGGCTCACGTCACGGCGACTTCGAAACCGGCGAGTACGTCGAGAAATTCACGCCGGCGGTGGAGGCGCTCGAGACGAAGCTCGCGGCGGCAAAGACCGCCCTCGAGATCGAGTAGGCCTTGGGCGCGGTGATCACAACTGCGCTGCCAGTAGCCTGCAAGGAAGCTGTCTTGGCGCGGAGTCGAAATGACGCATTCGCCGACGAAGAGAGCGAGGGTGATTACAGCCCTCCTCTCGGGTCGCTCCCAAGCTGAGGCAGCGGACGATGCCGGCATCTCGAAAACCACGGTCAAACGATGGCTCAAGAATCCAGCGTTTGCGCGCGACTTGGCCGCCGCTCAGGAGGATTTGCTCTCACAGATCGGTCGTCGGCTCACCAGCGTCACGCTGAAGGGAATCAAGGGACTTGAAGCGGTGCTTGACGATACCGGTACGAAAGCTGCGGTGCGAGTAGCTGCGGGGCGAGCCGCTGTCGCTCTCCACCTCCAACTGAGCCGGGATGAGGACAGGCGAAAGTCGGACGACACCCGTCGTGACGTGACCATTCGCATTCCAATGAAGCTCTCGTCCGACGAGTGGGCGGCCGAGGGGGCAAAGCTCCGCGAGCTGGTGGAGCTGCGGGCGGCAGCCGCCGGCGAAAGAGAGCGCGAGGGTGAAAATGAGCCCAAATGAGCCCGAATCTGATAATTGGTGATTATGTATTCGGGTGACTATGTCATTGATAACAAAGGGAATTTCGGGCGCGTCTGGCGCCTTGATCCTGAACTGAAAGGGTACAAAGGCGCAGGCCTGCGTGCGGTTGGCGATTAACCTGTTCAAACGCAATTAGTTGCGGCACTCCAGAGGAGGCAAGGGCAAATGGCACGTGATGGACGCGACGAGCTCGAGCTGTATCTGGATGACGCGCCGTCCGTCCAGGCGGCGAAGCGCATCTCTCAGGCGCTTCACGCGAGCGGCGCCGCGGCGGCAGCTGCGGCCAAGACGTTCGATCAGAACTACAAACAAGCGTTCCAGAGCGTCGAAAACGACGCGCGACGGACCGCTGAAAAGGTCAAGTCGAAGTGGAAGGAGGTTGGCGACGGCTTCAAGACGTTCGCGCTCGGCAACCTGGCCGGCGGCCTGTCGGCGAGCGCCGTCGAGTCAACACTTCAGGGGATTGCTTCGATCGGGAAAGAGGCCTTCAACGCGTACATCGAAGGCGACCGGGCCGCGACGTTCCTGAATTCGACGCAGAAGCGCTACAACCTGTCGCTCGTCGAAACGCAGGCCCAGATCGCAAAGCTGCGGCAGGGATACAACCTCAGCCGGACCGAAGCCGAAAACGCGCTCGGGGGCGCGACACGCGCGGCTGCAATCGCCGGCGATCCGTCGAAAGGATTCGCGCTCTTGACGGGCGCAATCAAGGCCGCCGGCGCGTCGGGCGTCGCGAAGGACCAGATCCCGGACCTTATCCGGCAGATCGCGAGCGGGCAGGATGAGGCGTTCGACAAGCTCTTCGGCGTCAATCCGTCGTTCTTCTATGACCAGTACGCGAAGTCGCTGGGACGAACGGCCGCTTCGCTCTCCGACCTCGAGAAGGCCCAAGCTCGCCTCAGTGCGGTGATCGATGGAGGAGTCAAGAGCGGCAAAGCCTATGAAGAGTATCAGCAGTCGTCAGCGGGCCATTACGACAAACTCACCGCGAAGGCCTCTGACTACTATCGCGCACTCGGCGAGATACTGACCCGTCGTGATGTGCTCGCTAGCGCGACCGGCGGCCTCACCGAGCTCGCCGCCGTTCCAGCCAAGAGTTATGTCGGACAGACCTACGAAACCATCAAGTCCGGCTTCGTTGAGTTCGAGCAGTTCATCGACCGTGTGAAGGCCAAGCAGAAGGCAATCGCCGACGACGTTCAGGCGATGATCGATTACCGCAACGCGGCTGTCGCGGCGCGCGAGGAGGGGCCGCTCGCTGACGTTCGACGGTCGACAGCGGCCGAGATCGAGAAGATCCGGAAAGCCAATACGGAGGGTGGCCAACTTTCGACCCGCGGACTCTTCCTGATAGGACAGGCGGCATCGTTCGGCGCCCAGGACGAAGCGAAGAAGATGCTCGAGGTCAACAAGCAGCTCGACTCGCAGCTCGCGGAGATGAAGGCGAAGTACTCGGGCGATCTCAATCCCCTCACCCAGATCGCTCTCGCCGGCAAGCGCGAGATGGACGCCCTGCTCGAGACGGTGCGGAAGCTCGGGCCGGAGTTCCAGACGCAAGGCGTCGCCATGGTCGCCGCTGCCCAGAAGCTCCAGGACCTCAACTTCGCGAAGGGGCTCGTCCAGAACTATCTCGACGTGTCGAACATCCAGGAACGGATCGATTCGCTCAGCCCTGATTACGAGCGATTCCGGAAGCTCGGCCGCTACGGGCAGCTCACCGACCAGTTCGACATCAAGTCAACGTACAGGAAGGAGACGGAGATCGAGCGGGCGCAGCGACTGCTCGCGGCGTTTGACGACGCCGTCAGAGAGAACAGCGGGGAGCCGGAGGTTCAGCGCGCGGCCCGCCAGGCACTGCTTTCGCAAACGTCGGGAGTCTCACCGGAGACGCTTGGCGCCGATCCGACCGTCCGCGATCGCATCCTTGCGGAGCTGCAGCGCGAGAAGGAGCAGCGGATAGCCGATCGAGCGGAGGCACTCAGGGAGCGGGAGGCGCAGAGGACGTCGCGTGACAAGCAGGACAAGGCGGCCGAGGAGACCGCCGAGTTCCTCAAAGGCCTTAAGAACAGCGGACTGACCGGTGAGGAGATCGGAAAGGCGCTTAAGAAGATCGCCAACATGTCGGTCGGCGTCGACCTGAACGTGAGCAGCGACCGTCCATTCCAGGCGGCTGTCCCTGACGGCACGGCGCTCGACCGGGTGACGACGGGCTAGGCGACGGCTGCGGGACGATTCGCGCGGCCGATAATAAGCTATTACGTAGCGCTTCGAGGCCTCTTTTGCTGGGGTTTTCGGTCAGTGCGCGATCGCCTCTGCGTAACTCTGATAATGCCCGGAAAATGGCATGTTCCACGCGAGACGGCGGGTCCGAAAAAGCGACCTCGTCGGACCTGTAGGATCACCCTTCATCGGATCACCCTTCAGACTGCCCGACGGTCAGCGGCAATCTCGCGCTTGACGCGTCGAAAGACTCGCCCGGCTTTCGCAACCCACTCCTCGCGTCCTGGGACTGGGAGCGTGTCCACGTCAACGAGGCCGCATCGCCGGCCGATCTCGAACAGTGCCTCAGTCCAGGTAGCGCCGTCTCTGGCCGCGTCCTCGAACTCGCCTTCCACCATCGCCAGGGTCAGGTTCTCCACGTGGCCCTCGCGTGCCTGCGCGGCGAGCGCCCTTTGAGCAGTTGCCATCTCTCGCTTGATCCGCTTTCGGCATCTCACGAACCGAGCTGGAACCGCTTCGAGGAAGAGAGCGCCGCCGGTTTCGGCGATGCCAACCTCCACACGAGCCCCGTCCGCGAGAAGCCGCTCGAGTTCCTCAAGAAAGTGCGAGTCGTGCCCGCCTTGCCCCGTTGCTACGTGACACATCTCGTGGAGAAGGGTGCTCCGGACGGCGCGATCGCTGCGATGAATCGCAGCGTCGATGGTGACGAGCTTTCTCCGAGGGTCGCACCGTCCGAGAGCGTCACACGGGCCCAAGACGACGGCGTGGGTTGGGAGGGCACCGTCCCAGTACTTCGCGTTGTACCGATCGTAGAGCCGCTGCAGTCGGCGTTGCGTCCAGGGCGATACCATCACCTCTACTCCTCGTCTCCGCGTTCAAGTTCGGCGCGTTCGCATTCCTCCACCGGCTCCATCTCCTCGCGGAAGAACTCCTGCACCGCAGCTGCGACAACCGGGTTCTGCGAGAACCCGTAGAAGGTGATGTCTCCGCGACCGTCCGACGGATCGCCCGCCAGGAAGATCGGCGGCACGAGACTTTCGAACTCGGAGCCAAGGAAGACCAGCCCCATCCGAACGAGGTTGAACTTCTGACTCCTGTGCCCAATCGCTGCCGTATGCCCGCTCGCGAACTCGACGAGCAGCATCGGCAGCCCAGGCTGAGAGGGGTCGGGAACCAGCCGAAAATCGACGGGCTCGAGCTCGGGCTCGGTGAGCCGCGACCTCATTCAGCTCGAGCCCAAAACCGTCGATGAACCCGGTAGAGCTCGAATTTTGGAGCGAACTCGATGATCCGTTGCGCTACGAGAAAGTCTCGATAGGCTTCAATCCGGGCCCGGGATTTGATCCCGGCGAGGACCCTCAAATCCCCACAGCGAGTCCACTCGGATCCGGCCACTTGTGCGACTCTCCATGCCAGCACACCTGCTTTCTGAAAGAGCTTCGTTCGTCCGCCAACGGCCCGAAGCGCCTCAAGAGCCAGAAGCGAATCGAAGTATGCAGACAGCTCGATGGGACGTGGTGCTACGGTCCGAGCCGATGCTTGAATCTCGTGCGCCATCACAGGACCTCCAGCGTCTGCCGGCACACTCGCCAGCAGAAATGAGAGAGCACCCGTCGAGATCGATCGACGAACGCGATGGGCTGAAAGAGCTGCGGCTCATCCGGCACGAGGTTCTGGCGCATCGTGACGCCAAGGCCGCTGTTTGGGTGAACGCCGAGTTCGCGGAGCGCGGCCCCGCTGTAAGGCAGCCATTCGAGAGGTGCGCCCGGGCCTTCGTCGAGCTGGACGAGCACGGCGCCGTGGCCGAACGCAGCGAAGCTCTCCAGGAAGAAGCTCCTGATACGCGCTCGCTCTCCTTTGGTGGCCAGCATCACGTCGACGCGCTTCCACGTGACCTCGCTAGGGCTGAGGCCTGCGACGTCGTCGATCGGTGGCATCCAGGGTGCTCGTCGTCGCCGTGGCGGTCCTCCAGCGACCGGCCGGGAAAGAGTTCGAATTGGTTGCGTGGACATGGTGTTCCTCCAATATAGGTCCCCGCCGCGGCGAGCGTCTGGCTCGCGAACTCGAGCAGCTCGACCGCTTCGGCGATCCACTCCTCGAGCTCCGGCGCGATCGCGGCCGCCTCGGAGGTCTTGTGAGCCGCGGGCCGTCGGCGCTTGTTTCGCCACTGGCGACGCGGGCCGATGAAGTCACGGTCGGTCGACGGACCGCCGCGAGGAACGTGCCAGCTGTAGGATTCGCCGGCGATGTTGAACGTGAGGCGCTCGAGACGGTTCGCGCCCTGATACTCGACCTGGATGGACTCCTGGAGGCCGGCTGCTTCGAGTGCCCGCGAGAGCCCGTCCTTCGCGCGATAATACCGCTTCCGCAGTGGCGACCTCGGAATCTTCGCGAGGATCCGCGACCCTTGGTTCACGCGGCGAGCAGCCAGGCGCGCGAGCTCGAGCGGACGAGGACTCAGGATCCCCGCAGACGCGCTCACTGGCGCGCCTCGAGCACGAGCCGCTGAACGGAGGAGGGCAGGCCTTCGAAGCGGTCAAGAGCTTCGGCGACGTCAGCAGGCCCACCGTTCTGCAGCGCCCACGTGAACGCGGGCGCGAACGCGGCCGCGGACTGAATGGCTTCGACGTGGTCGACGTCGGCCGAGACGCGTGAACGATCATCTTCGAAGGGAGCAGCGAGAAGTCGTGACATCGGGATTCCTCCTTGGCCTCGCCGGAAGGTGCTTGAGTGTCCACAAGCGCACCGTCGTACAAGGATGCCGTTGAATGCCGTTGAATGTCAATTCTAATCGTTAGGTGACATTCACCGCCAATCACGGTAGGTTGCAGGCGGTTTTGACGGACCGCTACTGGAGGGCCATTCGTGCCAAAGAGATCGAACGATTCGAGTGAGAGCGAGCCGATGTCGGCGCCTGTGGCAAGGCCGCGAGCGCCGTTCAATCTGCCTGAGGACCTTCTCAACAGGGCGCGCGCCGTCGTTCACTGGTACGGCGAGGGAGTCACCCTCGCGCAGCTCGGCGAAGCGGGATTGCTGTCGGAGGTCGAACGCTACGAGAAGAAGTACCAGCTCGAGCGTGGCCGGCCGATCCCTCCGCTCCCGGAAGGCAAGTCGATCCGCGGTCGCAAGGCCTGAAGGCCGGCCATCGCGCGCGCCACCTACGGCCCTCTGGGTCGCTGACCGGCGCAATCGAACGGGACTGGAAGGTCTCGAAGGTGGAGCCCAGACTTGGAATCGTCGGCGGAGCTTCCGGAAAGCGCCGTCGAACATTCGAAGGAGGGTCTAAGGATGACAATCTCAACTCACAACCTGGAGCTCGTCTGTCGCGACATCGCCAAGGCGATCGCTCCCCGTTCGATCCATTCACGCGAAGGGCTCGCGAAACTCATTCATCGAATTCGAGTGAAGATCGCCCAACACGAGAGGCGCGAGGGGCGCTCTCTGCACCTTGGCGAAGGCGACGAGCTCCAAGCGGAGCTCACCGCTCTCAACAAGGACCTGGAGGGCGCTCCTTCAAGCGCTCAGAATCTCATGGCGAGATTGTTCGATCTCGTGGCGCCTGGATGGCCGGACTTCACGTAGTCGAACAAATCGAGTCGATGGAGTCCGAAAGGGCCGCCCCAACTGGAGCGGCCCTTTATCACGTGCACACTGGCTTCACAGGGATACCGAACGACGTAATGCGTCGCTGCGGGGGTGCCGCTGGGGGTGCCGAAGCATGCCTAATCCCCGTAAGTCTAATGCGCCCGGAGAGGCTCGAACTCCCAACCCTCAGATCCGAAGTCTGATGCTCTATCCAATTGAGCTACGGGCGCATACCACGGACCGGCGGATGATAGCCGCCGGAGACTGGACCGTCAAACCGCAGCGTTCGACGCCCCGGCGCGGCGGATCCTTGCACCTTTGCGAGTCCTTGGCGTCTTTGCGAGAAACGCTGTCGCGGGCGGTGTTTCTCGCAAAGGCGCACAGGACTCGCAAAGACGCCAGGGACTCGCAGCGGCACGTTGGACCTCGTTGCCGCTCGTCGCGGCGGCGTGGTAGCGTCGCGTCCGATGACCCAATCGCGCCTGCAAGCACTCGAAACGATGGCCGCGTCGCGGCCCGATGACGCCATGATTCACTACGGTCTCGGCCTCGAATACCGGAAGGCCGGCGAGCTCGCGAAGGCCGCCGACGCTTTCTCGGTCGTCGTTCGAGTGAATCCCGAATACACCGCAGCTTTTCAGGAGCTCGGGTCCGTCCTCGTCGAGCTCGGTCGCCGCGACGACGCGCGCCGAGTCTTCGTCGACGGCGTCGCGACAGCCGATCGCAACGGCGCCTGGAAGGCCCGCGACCACATCGGACGACTCCTGGCCGAGCTCGACGCATCCGGACCGGCCGGACCGGCCGGACCGGCCGAGTTCTGTGATGGCGAACCCGGCGCCTGACGCCACCGAAACCGCGCGATGGCCGACACGATCACCCGACTTCTCGACCGGCTTCCCGATCGTGAAGCCCCGCGCCGGCTTCTCCACCGCCTCGAAACCGAGCGCCCGGAAGAATACGCCAGGCTCACGCGCGTCCCGTCGCCGCAGAAGCTCGCCAGCCTCGCAAATCTATTGACACTCGCGGCCTACAGTCCGTGGCTCGGCGACGTTCTTTTCATTCAGCCTGAGCTGATCGGATGGCTGACACGCAAGAAGGGGCTCGACAGGGGCGCCACTCGCGAGGACCTCGTCGAAGAGCTCGGGCGCTTCGCGGCGCGACACTCCGGCGACGATCCGCAATCCGTGCTCACGGCCTTCAAGCGGCAGGAGATGGCCCGCATCTATCTGCGCGACTGCCTTCGCATCGCCACGCTGTCCGAAACAACCGAGGAGCTCTCGCACCTCGCCGACGCAATCCTCGCCCGAGCGCTGACCCACGCGCGGCAGCAGCTCGCAAATCGCTACGGCCAACCTCACACGACCGACGAGCGCGGGCGGTTCGTCGAAGCCGAGTTCGTCGTCGTCGCGCTCGGCAAGCTAGGCAGTCGCGAATTGAACTACTCGTCGGACATCGACCTGATGTTCCTCTACTCCGGCGCGGGGAAGACCTCATCGACCGGCCGGCTCGCGACGATCGAGGCCATCGACAACCACGCATTCTTCGCGAAGCTGGCAGAGGCGCTCTTCAAGCTCGTCGGCACGCACGTCACGACCGCACCCGTATACCGCGTCGATCTGCGCCTCCGTCCGTACGGGCGCGACGGCGAGATCGCCGTGGCAGTCGATCGGGCGGTCGACTACTACCGCACCAAGGCGCGACCGTGGGAGCGGCAGATGCTCATACGAGCTCGAGCCTCCGCCGGCGCTGAGTCGCTCGTAACACGGTTGCTCACCGACCTGCGCGACGACATCTTCCAGCCGCAGCCGATACCCGACGCCATTCGCAGCGTGCGCGAAGCCCGCGACGAGATCGAACGAAAAGAGCGCTCGCGCGGGGGCGGCTTCAACGTCAAGCTCGGGCCCGGCGGCATCCGCGAGATCGAGTTCGTCACACAGGCCCTGCAACTAGCCTACGGCGGCCCTGACCCGTGGATCCGCGCCCCGCAGGTGCTCATCGGCCTGCAGCGCCTGGCCGACAAGGGGTTCCTGAGCGACGTCGACCGGGCGACGCTCTCCGAGGCGTATACGTTCTTCCGCACGGTAGAGCATCGTCTCCAGATGGCGCAGGGGGCCCAGACGCACCGGCTGCCGCTCGAGTCCCACGCGCTCGACGTGCTCGCGCGACGTTGCGGCGTCGACAACGCGGAACCCGGCGAGGAACTCAAGAACCAGATTGCCGATCGCGCGGCCCGCGTCCGCGCAATCGCCGAGCGCGTCTTCGCAACCGCCGATCGCGTCGTCGAGCCGACGCTCGTCGCGCTCGCGCCCGAGCGATCGCCGTCGAGCGAGGCACGATTCGGCGCCGACGCCGAGGCGGCGTTGCGCCCGATGGAATCCGCCGCGGTTCAACTCGCATCGCTCAGCCCGACCGAAGGAGGCGACAGCGACGAAGATCGAGCCGCCCTGCGCGCAACGCTCGTCGACATCGCCTCGCGATTGCCGAGTCCGGCTCGCGCACTGCGCGGGCTCGATCGATTTCTGGCGTCGCTGGCGACCTCGGAGGCCGCCGATGCCGCCGAGCGCGCCTTCGCAGGCGGAACCGAACGCCTGGACCAGATCGTCCGGCTGCTCGGTTCGGGCGAGTTCTTCAGCGAGATTCTCGTTGCGCAGCCAGTGCTCGCTGCAGAGATTCCCGGGACGCTCTTCTGCACCGTGCCGCGAACGCGCGCCGAGTTCGACGACGCGATCGGCGCAGCGGTCGACGCCGAAGCTTCGATCGGCGGACGCATGGCCGCGCTCCGACGCGCCTGGTACCGCCAGATCGTCGCCGTCGGGGCGCACGACGTGCTTGGCCAGTGTTCTCTCGCCGCGGTGAATCGCGAGCAGACGGATCTGGCCGAGGCTTCGCTCTCGGCGGCCGTCCGGACGGCGCTCGGAGAGCTGACGGGCGACGACGAGTTTCTGCCGCGGGTAACGCTATTCGGCCTCGGACGGCTGGGTCACGCGGGGATGGACTACGGATCGGACCTCGACCTCATCGTCGTGTTCGATGGCGACGCGGCGAGTCCGAATCCGGGACTGGATCCATCGACGTTCTACGTGCGCTTCGCACAGACGCTGGTGAAGGTGCTTTCGGGGCTCACGCGTGAGGGCTACCTCTACCGCGTCGACTTCCGGTTGCGGCCGGAGGGCTCCGTCGGACGCCTGGCATCGAGCCTGCACCGGATGCTCGAGTACATCGACGGACGTGCGTCGCCGTGGGAGCTCACCGCCTACCTGAAGGTGCGTCCCGTCGCGGGCGACGTCGAATTCGGCGCCGACTCTCGCGATCGGATCGTCGCCGCCGTATTCGATGCTGCGGCGAAGCGGGAGGGGCTCAAGGAAGCGCTGCGAGCGAACCGGCTCGAGGTCGAGCACCTTCACGGACGAGTCGGCCGCAACATCAAGTGGGGTCGCGGCGGGATGATGGACGTGTACTACGTGACGAGGCATGCGCAGCTTCGCAGCCGTACGTTCTTTCCTCCTGAGCGGGGGACGACCGCGCTCATCGAGCATCTGGGATCGATTGGCGCCATCGATGAAGTTTCGGCGCATGACCTGGGGACGGCGTACCCGCTGCTGCGTCGGATTGACCACGAGATGAGACTGCTGGGCGACCGGAACGCGTCCCGGCTGCCGGACGAGCGGCCGCTGCTCGACGAGATCGCGAAGGCGACAGGGTTTGCGGACGTCGAGCATCTCGAGGGAACGGTCGCGGCGGCCATGGAGGCAATCCGGGCGGCGTTCGAGAGGGAGTTCTGAAGGGCGGAGCCAGTCTGATCTCTGCGTCTTTGCGAGGCCTTGGCGTCTTTGCGGGAAACACGGTCTCTAGAACGGGTTCCTCGCAAAGACGCCAAGGTCTCGCAAAGGCGCAAAGGCGCGAAGACCGGACGTTCTGTCGTGAACGTGCGTCAGGTGTCGGAAAACGGCTGCGGGATCGCCCCCGAAAACTCGTGAATTGCACCGGAAATCGCGTGGCACGGACCTTGCCCTCCTCTGGATTGGTTGAACGACTGTCCAGCATCGAGGAGGTTCGTCATGCGCAAGTTCGCACTGTTCACTATCGCCATCGCGGCGTTCATCGTCTTCGGAATCAATGAAGCACGGGCCCAGGATGCGCCCAAGTACGCGGTGTTCACCGGCTACTCCTACAGGAGCGACGACATCGGCAGCAGGCGCCTGAATCTCAATGGCTTCGAGGCTTCGGTAACCAGGAGCTTCTCGAACGGATTCGGCATCGAGGGCAGCGTGAACGGACACTACGGCGATCACACACATCACGCCTACATGGCGGGGGTGAAGTACACGTTCAAGGGTGACACCGTCCGGCCGTACGTCCACGCACTTGCCGGACTCGACCAGTTCCAGACGTCCGACGTCGGGTTCGCAACCGCGTTCGGCGGGGGTGTCGACGCGAGGTTGAACGATCGAGTGAGCATCCGCATCGTGCAGGTCGACTATGCGCCGGTGTTCTACCCGGAGGCGGCGCACAACGTCCGGGTGTCGACGGGGATCGTGTTCACGTTCTGAGGATCTGGTCTTGGCGCCTTTGCGGGTCCTACTGCGTCTTTGCGAGAAACGCCGTCGTGAGTCAGGGTTACTCGCAAAGACGCAAAGGACTCGCAAAGGCGCAAAGACGCAAAGGACTCGCAAAGGCGCAAAGGCACACAGGCGACTGCCGCGTTTGCACGAGCGTGGCGCGGCGTGCGAAGGTGGTACCGCGTGATTCGGCCCGGAATCCGTCGCCGGGACCGCTCGCGCCGCACTGCGGTTCCACCCTTCCAGCATGCGCCAGTGTCCCTCCTGTTCGACGGTCCACGACAACTCGCTCGAACTGTGCCCGCACGACGGCGAAACGCTGTCGCCCCCAGACCCACTGCTCGGCGTCACGCTTGACGGGAAGTACCGGGTCGAGGTCCTGCTCGGACACGGCGGAATGGGCGCCGTCTATCGCGCCACCCACGTGGTCCTCGACAGGACCGTGGCGATCAAGATCATCCGCGGCGACTTTCTGAGCAGCACGGACCGCGAAGAGCGCTTCCGCCGCGAGGCACTGGCCGTCGCGCGACTCAAGCACGCGCACGTTGTCACCCTCTACGACTACAGCGTCTCCCCCGAGCACGGCACGTACATCGTCATGGAGTACGTCAACGGTCGCGCGCTCTCTGGCGAGATCCGGCGAAGGGGCCGGCTTCCGGCGGCGGCCGCCATCGATCTCGCCCGGCAGATCTGCTCTGCCGTACAGTCCGCGCACGCCGCGGGAATCGTCCATCGCGATCTCAAGCCCGCAAACGTCGTCCTGGAGATCACGCCCGGCGGCGCCGTGATGGCGAAGGTGCTCGACTTCGGCATCGCGCTCATCCAGCAACTCGACGACCTGGTCCCGGATCGCACCGGCGAGTCGGGCGCCGATGCGACCATCGACGGCATCCCGATCGGCACGCCGCTGTACATGTCGCCCGAGCAGTGCGCGGGCGAGCCGGCCGACGCGCGGTCTGACATCTACGCCATAGGTTGCGTGCTCTACGAGATGCTCGTTGGAGAGCCGCCGTTCGTCTCGGACCGGATGCATGTTCTTCTCTACAGGCATGCGCTCGTCGAACCGACGCCGCCGAGTGAGCGCGGCGTGCCGATCCATCCGGACGTCGACGCCGCCATCCTGCGAGCGCTCGCGAAACGCCCCGAAGACCGCTACGAATCGGCGGACTCATTCGCGCAGGCGCTCGGGACCGTGCGCTCGCTAGTCGAGGCCGATGCGTCCTTCCCGCCAGTGATGGGAGCGGGTTCGGACCTTCTGCCGGGTCCGCTCTCGTCCGGTCCTCTCGCGACCCCGCGGCCGTTGGCCGCGCGAATGTACGAAACGCGGGCGTCGGTTCCGAATAACCTGCCGCACGAAGCGACGAGCTTCGTCGGGCGCGAAGACGATATCGACGCGATCTGCGAGCTGCTCCAGACACACCGATTCGTCACGCTGCTCGGGCCCGGCGGAATAGGCAAGACCCGGCTGTCTCTGCAGGTGGCGTCGCGCTCGATGCCGGAGCGCGAAGACGGAGTCTGGTTCATCGATCTCGCTGCCATCATCGACGGCTCGCTCGTAGCGAAAGCGGTCGCCGCCGCCGCCAGTGTTGCGGAAGTCCACGGACGACCGCTTGTCGAGTCGCTCGCCTCTCATTTCTCGACTCGCTCGTCGCTCGTCGTCCTCGACAACTGCGAGCATCTGACCGAGCCGTGCGCCGATCTGGTCGAGACGCTTCTCGAGCGTTGTCCGACTCTCGGCATTTTGGTCACGTCGCAGGCCGTGCTCGGCGTTTCGGGGGAGACCGTTCATCGTGTGCGCGCCCTCGGGTTGCCGGTAGCGACACGCCCGAACGAGGCCCGCGACTCTGAAGCCGTGAGGCTATTCATCGATCGGGCGCGACAGCAGAACGCCGCGCTGAGCCTAACGGATGACAATGCCGCAGCCATCGCAAGGATCTGCGAGCGGCTCGACGGCATTCCGCTTGCAATCGAGCTCGCTGCGGCGCGAATGCGTGTGCTTTCGATCGATCAGATCCTCGCGCGGCTCGACGACCGATTCCGGTTGCTGACGGGCGGAGCCCGTCGTGGCGGCGGCCGGCAACAGACATTGAGGGCGACGCTCGACTGGAGCTACGGATTGCTCGGAGAAGAAGAGCGGGCGCTGTTTGCGCGGCTCGGGGTATTCGCCGGATCGTGGACGCTCGAGGCGGCTGAGGCGGTCTGTTCGGGTGGGACGCTCGACAAGTGGGCGATCCTCGACATTCTGACGGCGCTCGTCGACCGGTCGCTCGTCATTGCCGATCCGGTTGGATCCGGCATTCGCTACCGGATGCTCGAGTCGATACGGCAGTACGCGCTCGAGCTGTTCGATCAGCTGCCAGATGCGACCGCGCTCAGAGATTCACACAGGGCATACTTCGTCGAGATGGCGCGTCGCGCCGAACCCGAGCTCACCGGGCCGAGGATGGACCGCTGGATGGACCGCTTCGAGCGCGAGCACGAGAACTTCCGGCTTGCGTTGGCGTGGAGCGCCACGTCGCCGGAACCCGCTCGCGCGATCCTCGAGGTTGCATCGCCGCTCTACCGGTTCTGGCACCATCGCGGCTATCTGTCGGAAGCGCACGGTTGGCTCACCCGGGGGCTCGATGAGGATGGCGATGTCCCCGAGGCCCTCCGGGCGAGGTCCCAGACGTCAGTCGGCTCGCTCGAGCTCATCTTCGGCAACTATCAGCAGGCCAGGGCGCTCGAGGAAGAGGGCCTCGTCGTGCTGCGCAGACTGGGAGACCGGATGGGAATCGCGACGACGCTGAACAGTCTCGGCGGCGTCGCCTACTATCTGGCGGACTACGAGGAGGCACTCGAGCGATACGAAGAGTGCGCGGCGACATTTCGGGAGATCGGCGATGTGCCGAATCTTGCGAACGTCCTGAACAACCTGGGAATGATCGTCCGCATTCGAGGCGACCGTGACCGGGCGCAGGCGCTGTACGAAGAGGCACTCGCACTCGGCCGGAGACTTGGTTTCCGGCAGGCCGTCGCAAGGTCATTGATGAGCATGGGTGTTCTGGCCACCGAGCGGAGGGAGATGTCGGTCGCCGTCGGACTCTTCGAGGAAGCCGTGGAGCTGTTCGGCGAGCTGGGCGACAGGCGCATGACTGCGTCGGCGCGCAATTCGCTCGGGGACGCCTTGCGTTTCGTCGGTGACCTGAAGCGGGCAGGGGAGCAACTGCGCGCAGCGCTCGGGGCGCATTTCGAGATCGGCGATCAACCGAACGCGGTGTTTTCGCTGGCGAGCTTCGCAAGCCTTGCGATGGACGAGGGGAATCCCGTGCGCGCGCTGCGGCTGGCCGGGGCGTTCCTTGCGCTCGGAGGCGGGCTCGGACTCGTGCAGAACCCGTTCGAGCGTGAGGACTTCGAAATGCACCTCGAGTCTGCACGAGCGGCGCTCGGTGAGAGGGCTGCAGCGGAAGAGGCTGCCGGCGCACGCATGACCCTGGGAGAGGCGGTCACCTATGCGAGGGAGGAGAGTTGACAGGATTTCAGGATTTGAAGAGGATTCTCAGGATTCCTGACAATCCTCTTCAAATCCTGTAAATCCTGTCAACTCTCTTTCCCTACGCCGACTTGCGAAGGACGGCGATCTGGCCTGTGTGGTAGATCGCGTGGTGGAGCGCTCCGAGCGCGTTCCCGATCTGCTCGTCGGTCGCGGCGCCCGGTTCGATCGCGTCGATCGCATCGGCGAGCGCTGCGCCTCGTGCCAGGACCTCGGCAACCGACGCTTCCCAGTTCTTCGCGACTCCGTTCGAGACGACCGGCCAGTCGCCGCCGTCCGGTTCCGAGACCGTCTCGCCCCCGATGCGCCGCCGCACCAGGTCCGACCAGCCGCTGATGTGCGCGACGAGCTCGGCTATGGAATGCGCCTGGCCGATGGGCCGATCCGCAGCCTGTTCGGCCGTCACGCCATCGAGCGCCTCCCTCAATGACGGACCATGCCACGCATCGCCCTCGTAGACGCGACGCACTTGATTTGCAATGACATTGATCTGCTTCATACCGCCTCCGTGTAACGAGTGATTTGACGTTCAGCCATTACCGGCGGATACTAGGGCATGACCGCAGTAACGGTCAATAGTTATTTTGAGAGTTACGCACTGCTTGGAACTGCTCTGTCTCGATTTCATGAACAGCGATGTCCGCGACTACCTTGGCGGTGGCCGGCGGACGGACCGGCTGCGCGATCCGGAGTGGCTGGCCGGCTTTCTCTCGCGCTGGGGGCTCGGCGACCCCGGCGCGCCGGGGCGGGCAGTCTCGGCGGATCTGCAGGCGCTGCGGTCGGCGATGTGGCGAGTAGTGGAAGCGAATGTCGAGGAGCGTGCGGCGGGGGACGAAGACCTGGCGGCCTTGGATGCGGTGCTCGCTGCCGCGCCATTGCGACGCCGGCTCGTGCGCGATGGAAGCGGTGTCCAGGTCAGGTTCGAGCCTGCAAAGCGTGATTGGGCGTGGATTGCGTCCGAGGTGGCGGCGTCGTTTGCAGATCTGCTGGCGGCGCACGATTCCCACAGGCTCAAGCTCTGCGGGAATCCGGATTGCAGGTGGGTGTTCTATGACGAGAGCAAGAACCGTACGCGCAGGTGGTGTGCGGATTCGTGTGGGAACCTGATCAAGGTGCGGAGGTTCCGGAAGGCCAGGCGGTAACGAGACTCTTTGCGCCTTTGCGAGTCCTTTGCGTCTTTGCGAGAAACGACTCTCAAGCCAGTGTTTCTCGCAAAGTCGCAAAGGGCTCGCAAAGGCGCAAAGGAGAAGCCCTGAAGGAGTGAATTGAGCACGTCGAAGGTCATCGTCGTCGGCGCGGGCGCATTCGGCGTCGCGGCCGCGCTCGAGCTGAAGCGTCGCGGGCGCGACGTCACGCTCGTGGACCCGGGCCCGTTGCCGCATCCGCTCGCAAGCTCGACAGACATCAGCAAATTCGTACGGATGGACTACGGCGCCGATGACTTCTACACGGATCTGGGCATTGCGGCGCTGGAAGTATGGGACATGTGGAACGCAACCTGGCCGGTGCCGCCGTATCGTGAGACCGGCCTGCTCCTGCTCTCGGAGCGAACTATGGAGGCGGGCAGCTTCGAAGGCGACAGCTTCGACCGGGTGCGCAAGCGCGGCGTCGCCGCGGAGCGACTCGCGCCCAACACGCTCGCAAGTCGTTTCCCCGCGTGGTCCGGCAATCGATACCTCGACGGGTACTTCAATCCTCGCGCGGGCTGGTCACCGAGCGGACGTGTGGTCGGGCACCTCGTCGGTCTCGCGCGCAAAGCGGGCGTAAACCTGCGTGAGGGCGTGCGATTTGCAGGCCTTATCGAATCGGACTCGAGAGTCGACGGCATCGTCGCGGCGGACGGCGAGAGGATCGAGGCCGATACAGTCGTGGTTGCGGCCGGTGCGTGGACGTCAGTCCTGCTGCCACACCTCTCGGATCGGCTCGAAGCAATCGGCCAGCCCGTGTTTCACCTGAAGCCCGACGATCCATCGCCGTTTCGGCCCGAGGTCTTTCCGTGCTGGACCGCCGACATTTCGCGGACCGGCTGGTACGGTTTTCCCGCGAACGACGACGGTATCGTGAAGATCGCGAACCACGGCCCCGGGCGGCGCGTGCATCCGGACGAGCTTCGCGAGGTCGCGCCGGAGGACCACGAAAGGCTGCGCGACTTCCTGAGCGGGTCGATTCCGTCGCTCGCCGACTCGCCGATCGCGGCGACGCGGCTCTGCCTCTACGGCGACTCCTGGGACGGCAATTTCCTGATCGACCGGGATCCCGATAGGCCGGGACTGGTCGTCGCGGGGGGCGACAGTGGACACGGCTTCAAGTTCGTCCCGGTGCTCGGCGCCGTCATCGCCGACGCCGTCGAAGGCCGGCCACACGCTCGTTTCGCCTGGCGTGCGCGCGGTGCACGGATGTCCGAGGACGCCCGCTTCCTCGGAGGTGAGTAGACAGGATGAACGGGATTCTCGGAGGATTTACTGGAACCTGAATTTCTGGATTCCTCTGAATCCTCCGTAAATCCTGTTGATCCTGTCCACTCACTCGTCGATCAGAAGTGGAACTTCAGGTAGAACACCGGGCCGAAGAACCGCGCATCGAGCGCCGAGTCCGCCGAGTCCTTCTCGATCGAGAGGTCGAGCACCTGCAGTCCAGCGCCGAATGCAACGTGCTCCCACGGCCGGATCTCGACCGTGCCGTTGACGAACCAGGAAAGGTCCGAAGCCAGGCTCAGGTTGTATCGACCGATGAGGGCCACGTACTTCGAGGGCGACGCGATGAACCGGTTGCCGAGGTACCCGTGAACGTATGTCGAGGCCGCGCCACGGACTATGTCGTCTCCGAGCGTTCGGCGGAGCTCGAGATCCAGGTCGAGGTGCACGATCCGCATTCCGCCGAGCGCATCGATCGCGAACTTCGGCCCGCCGACGGAATCGTCCTGCGACCCGGTGCTGTAGAGGCGGTACGTGCCTTCGATTTCCGTGACGTTCATCGCCAGGTCGAAGCGGTAGTCCGGGACGAGCAACTGATCCGTAACGACGTCGTCGCCGAGCTTCACGTAGTTGTTGTCGAACGCGATGCCCCACTTCTTGTACTGACCTTCGAGCCGCACTCCGACTGCGAACTTGAGCACGTCCGTGATGTCGCCGAAGCTGCGGTCCACGTCGACAACGCGGTCGCGCGCGCGAAGCTGGCCGTCGATGGCTGACAGGAATCCGTACATCTGGAAGCTGCCCCGCCAGTCGTCGTCGTTCGTTCCGCCGGAGTCGCCAGCCGCTGACGGTTCCGCGGGCTCGCCAACCGGAATCCACGGATGGGCCACGGGGGCGGCAACCGGAGCCGGCGCGACTGGAGTTGCCGAAACGAGTACCGGCGACACCGGAGCCGCAACGGGAGCCTCGTCGGCTGCCGTCGTGGGCAGGTCGTCCTTCGTACAGGAGAGCTCGGAGGCTGTCGCCGTGGCGGCGAACGCCAGGACGGCAAGCACGAGCACGAAGGAGTGCAGGATACGGCTGTTCAGAATGGACATGTCGGAAGGGCCTCCACGAAGAGTTTATGGGCGTCGAGACCGAGCCTACGGGAGTATCGCGATCGCAAGCTATTGGACCTTGGTCTCATGCCAAAGTAGTGCTCGCGTCGAGGCCATCTAGGACCAAAGTCCAATATCCGCGCCTCTTCTCCGGGCGTACGGTGGACTTGACTCGGGGAGCAAACGGCCAGGCCGTGCTCTGGTCTGTGATACGCCCGCGAGATCAGCGTCGGCCGGGCGGCTGGCGATTGCGAACGGACTCTTCGAAACGACAAGTCGGGTTTCTTCGGACCGGCCGTCGGTTCGGAACTCCTGGTACGGCGAGGACACGATGATTCAGAAAATCCTGCTTGGCATCCTTATGGTCGCGCTGTCTGCTACGGCGGCCACGTCACAGACTCGCAAGCGTACGGCGGGAGCGGCCGCTCCGAAATCGGCTGCGGCGAAGGAGCTTCGAACCGGAGCGGAGAGGATCACCGCCGAAGCGAAGATCCTCGCAACGTTTCTCTATCGCTATGGCGCGGTCGCCGAGGGCGTCCGACTCTCCGAAAAGTCGGCGAAAGAGAACAACGCCCCGCCTGAAGTGCTGGCGATGATCCAGAAGAACAAGGCAGCCGTCGCCGACACGGTCCGGAACCTGGTCGGAGGAATGCAGGACCTCGAGCGCTATCTGGGTCTCAGTCCATCGACGAAGCCGTACTTCAACGTCGTCAACGGCCTGTCGCAGGACATCGACCTCGCGGCCGACACCGCCGCTGCGGGCAACCTCGATGCCGCCGCAGAGCAGTTGCTCACCGTGCTCGACAACCTCAACGGCGCACTGTTGCCGCCGGCTCCGCCGAACTGACCGGGAAACGGGATCCTGGGGCGTCGAGCCGGACCAACGTCGTCGGCGAACTGTTGAACGGACAACGATCACCCACACACGGAGGCTTCAACATGAACAGACGATTCTCACTTTCGGCAATATTTTCCGCGCTCGTCCTTTTCTCGAGCGCATTCGCGGCGCTGCCGGTCGGCGCGAACCCCATTCCGCCGCAGGACGCTGCTTCGGCACCTGCACCACAGCATGTTGAGGCCGGGAAGCGCTACAAGATTCGCGGCGTTGTCACGAAGCGCACGGAAGACGGCTTCATGCTCAAGGACAAGATGACCGTCGAAACGATGGTCGTGCTTGGCGAAGGCGTGAAGGTCCAGATCGACGGCAAGCCCGTCACCGAGGCCCAGCGTTATGAGCTGCGCAAGCTCGTAGGCGGCATTGTCGCCGAGGTCCAGGGCAGGGGGGACGCAAATGGCTCCCTCGTCGCCGAGAAGATCAACGTTTCCTCGAAGGAGATGCGCGCGGCACAGGCGATGGCCAACCGGATCGCTCCCGTCGAGGATCGCGTGACGAAGAACGAGGAGCAGATCAAGCTGGCGCAGGAGCAGAACAAGGCACTCGCCGGACAGGTCGATGAGCTCGCGATCCTGTCGAACATGGCAATGGAAGAAGCCAAGAAGGCGAACGAGCGCGTTTCGGCCCTCGACAACTACACGGCGCTCGAGACGGTCACGGTGACCTTCGCGGTCAACAGCGCGGTACTCTCGGCGCAGGCCAAGAAGGACCTCGATGCCATCGCCGCGAAGACCGAGAACATGAAGGGCTATGCTTTCGAGATCACGGGCTTCACGGACACGACGGGCAATGCCGAGAAGAACCGCATCCTGAGCGAGAAGCGGGCGAACGAAGTCGTGCGGTACCTCGCCGACACGCACAGCATCCCGCTGCGCAGGATCGTGACGCCGCTCGGCTTCGGCGCGGCGCGACCGGCGGCTGACAACACGACGCAGGCCGGACGCGAGGCGAACCGACGCGTCGAGGTGAAGCTGATGCAGCAGGGAGGGATCACGCAGTAACGAGAGCAGCCCACAGTTGACCGTTGTTCCTTTGCGCCTCTGCGGTACCTATGCGTCTCTGCGAGAAACTGTCTTCCGCAAGAAGAGTTTCCCGCAGAGACGCGGAGGATTCGCAGAGGCGCAATGTCATGAGGGCCAGATTCGCGTTCTGCAAAACGCGATGCGACCACAACCCCGAATTTCCTCGCAATCCTGACCCTTCCCCTCTGGCACGCCCCGTGCACTCTCCCATCACAAGCCCGCCGCGGAGGACGGGGCTCTTCGAACCTTCAGCTGCCGCGATCCGGACGCCAAGGGGTCTGGAAGTTGGTTCGAAAGCACTGTCCCCGCGGCAGTTTCGTTTTCGCGGCTATACTCCGAACCGTGCTCGCCGCCATGCTGATCACGTCACTGCTCGTGACGATCGCGCTGGGCTCCTACGTCCTTCTTCTCGCGCCGTCCAGCCCCGTCAACCGAGCCTTCGCCACTTTCTGCGCGACGATGGCTGTCTGGACGGCGAAAGACACGCTGTTCTGGGCGCTTCAACTCCCCTGGTTCACTGCGGACGCGTGGGTCACGACGAGTCTGTTGCTCGCACTCGCGCTGCAGCTCACCTTCCTCGGCTTCGCATTCATCTTCCCGGACCGCTCGCGCCTCGACCGCCGCTGGACCGCCTGCGCCCTTTCGCCTCTCGCCGTCGTCGCGCCGCTGATCGTCTCGGGCGCGCTCTGGAGCCATGCCGGAGTCGATCCCCATACCGGGACCTTTGAAGTAGCCCTCACACCGTGGATCTGGGTCTATGGCGCGTATGGCCTTGCGCTCTACGGCGCCGGGATGTGGACGCTACTGCGCAAGCGGCGCCGGGCAACTGCGAAGTCCCTCGACGCAGCACAACTCACCGTCGTCATCGCCGTAGCCGGCATCACCGGCGCCCTGATGTTTGCCATCACCGTCGTTCTGCCGTTCGCCGGCTGGACCCGCCCGGTGACATACAGCTCGCTCGTCATCCTCGCCGGAGCGCTCTGCTACGCCTACGCGACGTCGAACGTGAAGCTCTTCTCGATCACGAGCGTCCTCGATCCGCTTCGGCTGTTTCCCCTGACGTCGAAGATCGCCCTCATCATCGCCGGCGCCGGTCTGCTCGGGTTCCTCGCCCTCGGAATCCCGGTCGTGCGCCTCAGCTTCGGCCCCCGCACCGACGACGAATGGCAGCGGTTTGTGGTGCTGTCGGTAATGGCCGGGCTCGTACCGACGCTCGCGATGATCGCGCTCATCGTGCGCGCCGTCTCGCGGCCCGTTCGCCGCCTGACGGAAGCAGCGGTCGAAGTCACGCGCGGCCGCTACGGCACGCAGGTCGACGGATTGCGCTCCAACGACGAGATCGGCGTCCTCGCCGAGGCCTTCAATCGGATGAGTGACCGAGTGGCCGGCGACATCGAGCAGCTGCAGGTCATCAACGACGGACTCATCCGCACCGAGAAGCTCGCCACGGCCGGTGTGCTCGCCGCCGGCGTCGCGCACGAAGTCAACAACCCGCTCGCGTCCATCTCGTCGCTCGCGCAGACGCTGCAGAAACGAGCCGCCGATGCTGCCGACCGCGAGACGCTCGAGACAATCCTCGGTGAGATCTCGCGGATCTCGTCGATACTGCGTGACCTGACGGATTTCGCCCGCGCGCCCGAGCCGCGCCGCGCGCCGTGCGACCTCAACCGGATAGTCGAGGCCAGCCTGCGCCTCGTCGCCGTCGACAGGCGGCTGAAGCGACTGGACGTCGTATCAGAGCTCGAGCCGGACCTGCCGTCCCTGCTGCTCGACGCCGATCAGCTCCAGCAGGTAATGCTGAACCTGCTGCTCAACGCCGGCGACTCGACGCCCGAGGGCGGACGACTGACGGTCCGGACGCGACACGACCGCAGCCTGCACGCAGTCGAGGTCACGGTGACCGACACCGGCGACGGAATCCCCCCCGACGTGCTGCGGCGTGTCTTCGATCCGTTCTTCACGACGAAGCCGCCGGGTCACGGAACAGGGCTCGGCCTGTCGGTGTGTTACGGCATCGTTTCCGCTCACGGCGGCCAGATCGACATCGAGAGCCCGCCGGGTGGCGGAACGGCTGTCCGAATCCGGCTGCCGATCGAGTTCACGGAGACCGCATGACCACCGATTGCACCTTCCACGACCGTTCACGGGGGACGCATTGACGACACCGCCGACCATTCTCGTCGCCGAAGACGAAGCGCTGCTGCGCCGGATCCTGACCGGACTCTTCGAGGACGCCGGCTACCGCGTTGTCGCGGCCTCCACGGGCCGTGAAGCGCTCGAGCGCTTCGCCGAAATGGCCCCGGACCTCGTCGTCACCGACATCCGGATGCCGGAAATGGACGGGCTCGAACTGCTCGAGCGGCTCAAGGCGATCGATCCGGACGTGCTCGTCATCATCATGACCGCGTTCTCGTCCGTCGAATCGGCCGTTGCGGCGCTTCGCGCCGGCGCTCACGACTACATCGTGAAGCCGTTCGTCAACGACGACGTTCTCCAGTCGGTCCGCAACGCATTGCGACAGAAAGAGTTGTTCCTCGAGAACCGTTCGTTGCGCCGCGAACTCGACCGCAGCCGCTCCTACTCGGCCATAATCGGCGTGAGCGACGCCGTACAGACGATGCTCGGACTGGTCGGCAAGGTCGCAGCGACGAACGCTTCCATCCTGATCACCGGCGAGTCCGGCACGGGAAAGGAGCTCGTCGCCCGCGCCGTCCACTTCCAGTCGCAGCGGGCCAAAGGCCCTTTCGTTGCAGTCAATTGCGGCGCGCTGAACGAGAACCTCCTCGAGGCCGAGCTCTTCGGCCACGAGAAGGGCGCCTTTACGGGCGCAACCCACGCACGCGAGGGACTGCTGAAGGCCGCCGACGGCGGAACGATCTTCCTCGACGAGATCGCCGACATGCCCCAGTCGTTGCAAGTGAAGCTTCTGCGGGCTTTACAGGAACGCGAGGTGCTCCCGGTGGGGGGCCGTTCGGTCGTGCCGTTCGACGCGCGCGTCGTCACGGCCTCGAATCGGGATCTCGAGGACGAGGTCGCTGCCGGCCGCTTCCGCGAAGACCTCTTTTACCGCCTTAGCGTCATTCCCGTCCGGGTCCCGCCCCTTCGCGAGCGAAGCGGCGACATTCCGCTGCTCGCGCGCCATTTCGCGGCCCGGTTCGGTGCCGACATGGGAATCGCCGAGATACGTTTCGAGCCTGATGCGCTCGAGGCGCTCGGCCGCTACGGCTGGCCGGGAAATATTCGCGAGCTCATGAATGCGATCGAGCGGGCCGTGGCCCTCGGCGGAGCCGTCGTCGCACGCGAGCATCTGCCGGAGCGCGTTCTCATCGCAACTGGAACAAGCTCCGGAACCGGTTCAGAATCAGGAAGTTCGCTCGAAGACGTCGAGCGGCGGCACGTGCTTGCAACGCTCGAGCGGCACGGTGGAAACAAGGCACAGGCGGCAGAGTCCCTGGGTATTGATTTGTCCACTTTGTACCGCAAGCTCCGCCGTTACGAAACCGGAACGTGAGCCGCCGAAGGGGCGCGAACTCGGGTCCCCGGCGAGGGCTATCTTGTCAATCGAGGCCGGTTCGCCGGGGGCGTCGCCGGGGTCGGACCGGCACCCCGAGATGCCCGTAATTCCTTTATTTCAGGCGGCTTTTCGGCGATTCTGGCCAAAAATAATTTTTGACACCCCCAGCCCGATCTGCTACATTCTTGCGCTTGTTACGACCACCGAATTCCTCTTGGTGCCAGTGTAACCGTCCAGCCAACCCCACGGGAGCCAACTGTTGAGAACGACGATCGAGAAGGCGGCCGAGACATACGGAGTTGCGAGTTGGGGTTCCGGCTACTTCGACATCAATCGGAAGGGGCACCTCGTGGTGAAGCCGTCCGAGTCCGAGGACGGCATCGACCTCAAGGACCTCGTCGACGACCTTACGAAGCGAGGCCTCGCGGCGCCGCTTCTCATCCGGTTTCCGCAGATCCTCACGAACCAGGTCAAGCGGCTCCATCGCTCGTTCAAGAACGCGATCAAGGAATTCGATTACGGCGGCCGGCACCGCGCGGTGTTCCCGATGAAGGTGAACCCGATGCGTGAGGTGCTCGAGGAGTTCCTGCGCGAAGGCGGCAGGTACGACTACGGTCTCGAGGCCGGATCGAAGGCTGAGCTTTACGCCGCGCTCTCGATGCCGCAGTCGAGCGACGGTCTGCTCCTTTGCAACGGCTTCAAGGACGCGGCCTTCATGGAGCTCGCCCTGATGGGCCGGATGATCGGCAAGAACGTCATCATCACGCTCGAGAAGCTCTCAGAGCTGAAGACCGCGCTCGAGGTGGCCGAGCGCCTCGGGGTGCGGCCTGCGTTCGGCATCCGCGCCAAGCTTTACTCCAAGGGCAGCGGCAAGTGGGAAGAGTCGGGCGGCGAGAGCTCGAAATTCGGGCTCACGACGAGCGAGATGCTCGAAGTGCTGCGTTACCTCGGCGATCGGGACATGCTCGACACGCTCAAGGTGCTGCACTTCCACATCGGCTCGCAGATCACCGACATCAAGCGCATCAAGAACGCGATGAAGGAGGCGGCGCGCGTCTACGCGAAGATCCGCCAGAAGGGCATCCAGGTCGAGTACCTCAACGTCGGCGGCGGCATGGCGGTCGACTACGACGGCAGCCGGACGTCGTTCGAGTCGTCGGCGAACTACTCGATGGAGGAGTTCGCGAACGACGTGATCTTCACGATCAAGAGCGTCTGCGACGACGAGGACGTGCCCGAACCGAACCTCATCACCGAATCGGGCCGGATCATGTCCGCCTACCACGCGATGCTCGTCGTGAAGGTGACAGAGGAGATCGAGACCTACGTCGAAGAGGTCGCGCCGATGCTCAACGTCTCGAGCGACGACCCTACGGTGGTCAGCGAGCTCTACGACCTGCATCGCAGCATCAATTCGAAGAACTATCGCGAGTACTACCACGACGCCCAGGAGCACAAGGAAGAGCTCTTCACGATGTTCAACCTCGGGCTGATCTCGCTCGAGGACCGTGCGCGCGGCGAGTCGCTGTTCTGGGAAGTCTCGGCCAAGGCGCTCAAGTACGCGCAACAGGCCAAGTACGTCCCCGAAGAGTTCGAAGAGCTCAAGTCGGTGCTCGCGGCTCGGTATCTCTGCAACTTCTCGGTGTTCCGGTCGGTTCCGGACCACTGGGCGATCGAGCAGCTTTTTCCGATCGTGCCGATACACAGGCTGAAGGAGCCGGCGTCAGAGTTCGTGACGCTCGTCGACATCACCTGCGACTCGGACGGCCGGATGGACAAGTTCGTGGATCTGCATGACGTCAAGCAGGTGCTCGAGATCCACGCGTTCGACGGCAGTCCGTATTACCTCGGCATTTTCCTGGTTGGCGCTTACCAGGAAATCATGGGCAACAATCACAACCTGTTCGGCAGGCCCAATGAGGCGCACGTCGTCGTCGAGCGAGGCGGCGTGTACCACATCAAGAAAACGATTCCCGGGTCCACGATCGGCACGATGATCGAGTACGCGCGCTACGACCGCGAGGCGGTCCGCGAGCGGTTCAGCTCGATGGTCGACGTTCGCGTGAAGCACAACGAGCTTGATGCAGTCGTCGGCGCACGGATCAAGGACCTCTACGACGCGCACGTACAGGGAATCACCTATCTCGTCTGATTTTTCGAAAGGCCCCGAGACCTGAGGCACGCATGCTTATGATGAAACGATCGAAAGCCACCAAGTACCTGAAGACCCCGACCTACCCCATTCAGATCGACCGCGACCGTTCGGTCGCCGGATTGCTGTCCAAGATGGAGGCCACGGGCTTCCAGGGCCGTAATCTCGCCGCGTCGCATCAGGTCTGGTTGAACATGCTTCAGGACAACGCGACGGTGTTCATGGGCGTCTCGGGCGCCCTGGTGACGGCTGGCATGCGGCGGCTGATCGCGTACCTGATCAAGAACCACTACATCGACGTGCTCGTGGCGACGGGTGCGAACCTGTTCCACGACCTGCACGAGACGCTCGGCCGGTACCACTACCAGGGCTCGCCGCGGCCGGACGACAAGGACCTGCGCGACTCGGGAGTCGTACGGATCTACGACACGTTCGCGTCCGACGTCGAGTTCCGCGAAGCCGAGGAGTGGGTCGGGAACTTCTCGAACACGCTCGACCACACGCGGCCGTACTCGACGCGCGAGTTCCTGCACCTTCTCGGCAGGGAACTGTCCGAGATCGCGACCGAGGACGGCATCCTCACGTCGGCCTACAAGGCGAAGATCCCGATCTACTGCCCGGCCATTACGGACTCGCCGATCGGAGTTGGCGTGGCTGCCAGCCGCATCGACCGGAAGAACCCGTTCCAGTTCGACGTGATTGCCGACGTCGTCGAGATGGGCCAGATCGTGGCCAAGTCGGCGAACACGGGCGCGGTCTTCTTCGGTGGCGGCTCGCCGAAGAACTTCGTCGCGCAGGCATCGCAGACGGCGGCGGTGATCAAGGCCAACGTCCGCGGGCACAAGTACCTGATCCAGATCGTCACGGCGGGGCCGCAATACGGCGGCATGTCGGGCGCATCGGTGGAGGATGGAGCATCGTGGGGCAAGTCGCCGCGTGATGCGGATCGCGTTACGGTGAACGTCGACGCGACGATAGCGATGCCGCTGCTCGTCACCGCGCTCTCGCAGACGGGCACCAAGGTGCTCAAGCAGCGCCGCCGCCCGATCTTCACCTTCGGGAAGGACCTGACGGTGACGTTCCAGTAGGAGAGTGTGAAGAATTCACTGGATTATCAGAGGATTGACTGGATCCAGATTGGTCAAAGAGAAGGGCGGTCCGTCGCAACGGATCGCCCTTCTTCATGATTCTCAGAGAATCCCGTGAGTCCTCTTACTATCCTGTCAATTCTTCACACTCTCCCCCTCAGAATCGCAGCATCCAGACGAGCATTTCCTGCCCGGGTTCCTGGCCTTCCATCGCGCAGACGAGGGCGTCCGGTGTTTCGGAGCCCTTGGGTATCTGGAACATGAACTCCGCGAAAGGCACGACCGAGATGCTCACGCCCGTGCCTCCGTCGATCGCGAACGCGAAGTGCTCGCCCTCCTCCTGGACGTAGAGCTGCCCGGCGACCTGCATGCTCATTCCCGGGAACGGCGCCGTCACCACCGTCACCGGCTTGTTCACGTGGCGCCGGATCATTCCGCACGCCTGGTCATAGCTGATCGTCTCGAACTCGTTCACGAATGGCTCACCGGTTTCACGCCACCGGCGCCGACCACCCAGGTGTCGCCGCTGTTTATCAGCTTCTCGAGATCACCCGGCCCTGAGCGCTTGCGCGCGGCCGAGATCTGATCCGTCAGCATCTCCTCGTAGGTCGGTCGAACCACCTGGCGGAAAACGCCGATTGCCACCGGCATCTCCGGGAAGTGCATCCGCGACAGCAGCGTCGCGTGGGTCGAGTCGGGCAGTGTCTCGTCGTGGACGAGCAGGTGCTTCTCTTCCCACGGGCTGCCTTCGCCGAGCTCGACGACCTCGGGCCGCAGGCCGTTCAACCGGATGCCCCGTTTCACGTCCTTGCCGAACACGAGCGGCTTGCCGTGCTCGATCTCGAGCATTCTGTCGCTGCGGACGTCCTTCTCCTTGAACTCGTCGAAGGCGCCGTCATTGAAGATGTTGCAGTTCTGGTAGACCTCGAGGAACGCCGCACCCTTGTGCTGCGCCATCCGCTCGATCATCTTCGCGAGGTGCTTCGGGTCGCTGTCGACCGACCGCGCGACGAATGTGGCTTCCGAGGCGAGCGCCATAGTCACCGGATCGATCGGGTAGTCGATGACGCCCATCGGCGCAGTCTTGTTCTTCTGGCCGAGCACCGACGTCGGCGAATACTGCCCCTTCGTCAGACCGTAGATCCGGTTGTTGAACATGATGATCTTCAGGTCGACGTTGCGGCGGAGCGAGTGCATGAAGTGGTTCCCGCCGATCGAGAGCCCGTCGCCATCGCCCGTAACCACGAAGACCGAAAGCTCCGGGTTCGAGACCTTGATTCCCGTCGCGATTGCCGGCGCGCGGCCGTGAATCGAATGAAAGCCGTACGTGTTCATGTAGTAAGGGAAGCGGCTCGAGCAGCCAATGCCTGACACGAACACGAGCTTCTCTTTCGGGATGCCCAGCTCGGGCATCATTCGCTGGACGGCAGCCAGGATCGCGTAGTCGCCGCAACCCGGGCACCATCGCACTTCCTGGTCCGAAGTGAAGTCCTTCTTCGTCAGCTTCACAATCGCGTCGCCCGAGGCGGCCGGCGGCTCAATCGGCAGGTTCTGATCGCTCATTGGACTCCCTCCAGCATCTGGTCGACGCGGGCCGTGATCTCGGCGATCTTGAATGGCCGGCCCTGGACCTTCGAGAACGGAACGGCATTGACGAGATACTTCGCGCGAAGCATCGTCGCGAGCTGTCCGAGGTTCATCTCGGGCACGAGCACGTGCTCGAAGCGCGAGAGGATCTCGCCGACGTCGTGCGGCAGCGGCGATAGGTGCCGCAGATGGATCGACGACACTGACTTTCCTTCGCCGCGCATCTTCTCGACGGCAGAGGTGATCGATCCATACGTCGATCCCCAACCGACTATCAGCACCTTGCCCGACGGATCGCCGTAGATCTCAGTCGGCGGCAGGTCGTTCGCGATGCGGTCGATCTTCTCCGCGCGCAGCCTGACCATGTGCTCGTGGTTTGCCGGGTCGTACGACACGTTTCCGGTGATGTCCTGCTTCTCGATGCCGCCGATCCGGTGCTCGAGGCCCGGTGTGCCCGGAATCGCCCAGAGACGCGCGAGCGTTTCGGGATTGCGACTGTAGGGGCGGAAGTTCTCGGCATCGGTAGCGAATCGGACGTTGATCTTCGGGAGCTCGTGCATTTCGGGCAGCCGCCACGGCTCGGCGCCGTTGGCGAGGTAGCCGTCCGAAAGATAGATGACAGGTGTCATGTAATCGACCGCGATCCGGACCGCCTCGATCGCCATCGTGAAGCACTCGCCTGGCGTCGCCGGAGCGACGACCGCGACCGGACACTCGCCGTTACGGCCGAATACCGCCTGGAACAGGTCAGCCTGCTCGGTCTTGGTCGGTAGACCCGTCGACGGGCCGCCGCGCTGTACGTTCACGACGATGAGAGGAAGCTCGGTCGCGACCGCGAGGCCGATGGCCTCGGTCTTCAGCGCGACGCCCGGTCCGCTCGTACCCGTAAGCCCTATGTGGCCCGTGAATGAAGCGCCGATAGCCGCGCAGACCGCCGCAATCTCGTCCTCCGCCTGGAATGTCTTCACACCGAAGTTCTTGTGCCGCGCAAGCTCCTGGAGAATCTCGGAAGCCGGCGTGATCGGATAACTGCCGTAGAAGAGCGGACGGCCGGCGATCTCGGCGGCGGCGACGAACCCGATGGCGGTGGCTTCGTTGCCGGTGATCTTCCGGTACTTGCCAGGCGGGAGCTCGGCCTTGCGAACACGGTAGTGAATGTGGAAGAGCTCGGCCGTGTCGCCGTAGTTGTATCCGGCGCGCAGGGCGGCCTCGTTGCCTTCGGCTATCGCGGGCTTCGCGTGGAACTTGTCGTGGATCCACTCGACCGTCTGGTCGAGCGGGCGATCGTAGAGCCAGTACATCAGCCCGAGAGCGAAGAAGTTCTTCGACTGGTCGACCTGCTTTTTTCCGAGGCCGTGTTCCTCGAGCGCGCGCGCGGTCATCGACGTGATCGGCACGTGGAAGACTCGGTAGCCCGCTAGCGAGTCGTTCTCGAGCGGGTTCTCGTCGTAGGCGGCCTTGCGCAGGTTGTTCGGGGTGAACGCGTCAGTGTTGACGATGATCATGCCGCCGTCTACGAGGTCGCCGAGGTTCACCTTCAGCGCCGCGGGGTTCATCACGACGAGCACGTCCGGCGCGTCGCCTGGAGTCCGGATGTCGCGGTTGCTGAAGTTGATCTGGAATCCCGACACTCCGGGCAATGAGCCGGCCGGCGCGCGGATCTCGGCCGGATAATCGGGCAGCGTGCTTATGTCGTTGCCGATGACGGCTGAAGTGTTGGTGAACTGCGTCCCCGTCAGCTGCATTCCGTCGCCGGAGTCTCCGGCAAAACGGATCGTGACGGTGTCGAGCTCGAAGATCTCGTGCTCGACGTGCGGTGCGGTAGGTGTCTCGGTACTCATTCGGTGGCTCCCGATGCTGTCATCCCGCTGGTGGCTTGAAGGGCGAGTATAGCACCTGGAGGCGCGAAGAATTGCCGTAGGCGTACAGAGAGCACAGAGGCACAAAGAACACCGAGCCTCTGTGCTCTTTGTACGCCTACGCCAATTCTCTTCGACTCACGCCAGGTGCAGCAGGCAGTCGAGCAGCTCGTGCTCTTCGTCTGGCCGGACCGTTCTCAGGTCCAGGACGACCGACTCGTTCTCGATGCGCGCCACGACGGGCGGATCCGACGCCCGCAAACGCGAGTCCAGCTCGTGAGCCGACAGGATCGGATGGTGCAGGACCACGAGCGCCGTCGGCAGGTCGATTCCGGGCGCCGACCCCGCGCCCGGCACACTGCGACCGGCCAGCACCTCCGCGCCAAACTCGGGCGCGGCATTCTGCAGCAGCCCGGCGAACACCATCGCCCGGTCGCGAATCGTCTCGACCGATGCCGTCAGCATCCGCAGCGCCGGGATCTCCTCCTCGGCACGCCCTTCGACGTAGGCCCGCAGCGTGGCTTCGAGTCCGGCGTAGACCATCTTGTCCACGCGCAGCGCGCGCATCAGCGGATTTCGCCGGATGCGCTCGACCAGCTCCGACCGCCCCGCCACGATGCCTGACTGTGGCCCTCCGAGCAGCTTGTCGCCCGAGAACGTGACGACGTCGACACCGTCGGCGAGGACGGCCCGCACTCGCGGTTCGTCGCCCACGCCGATGGCGATCGGGTCGACGAGGCACCCGGAACCGAGGTCGTCGACGACCGGAATGCCGGCGCGCCTTCCGAGCTCGACGAGCTCGCCTGCCGTTACCCGCGACGTGAAGCCGACGACGCGGTAGTTGCTCGGGTGAACGCGCAGCAGCAGGCGCGTGCGGTCGTTGATCGCGTTCTCGTAGTCGGACAGATGCGTGCGGTTGGTCGTCCCGACCTCACGAAGCACGCAACCGGCGCGCTCGAGGACCTCGGGCACTCGGAAGCTGCCGCCGATCTCGACGAGCTCTCCGCGCGAGATGATGACCTCGCCGCCCTCGGCGAGCGTGTTGAGGACGAGCATGACCGCCGCGGCGTTGTTGTTCGCCACCACGGCTGCTTCGCAGCCGAGCAGTTCGATGAGCAGGCGCTCGCAGTGCGTGTCGCGGCGTCCGCGCGCGCCTGCCTCGAGATCGAACTCGAGGTTGGACGCACCACGCGCGACGGCGACGATGGCCGCGAGGGCCCGGTCCGAGAGTGGAGCGCGGCCGAGGTTGGTGTGGAGGATGACGCCGGTGGCGTTGATCACTCGACGGAGGCTGGGGCTCGAGCTCGCGTCGCGTGCGGTGGCCCGCGACAGGGCCTCGCGCACGAGCGCATCGGGCTCGAGGGCCAGGGTGCCGTCGATGATCTCGGCGCGCATCGAGTCGAGGGCCGCCCGCAGCCGGTCGCGTGCGTATGCGTGGCTCGTCCAGGCGGCGAGCTCGCGTGCGGCGGGCTCGTCGAGCAGGTCGTGGACGGCGGGCAATGCGCGGAGCAGTGCGTTCATGAACGGATGCTTGACTCTCCCGGAAATGCCTTACTACACTACGCGGAGCTTCGGCATTCGTAAACATCCGGACAGAGCGTCGATCTTGCAGCGCGATAGGGGCTTGTGTGAGCGCAACGACGAGCATTGACGACCAACTCAATCGTCTCGACGAGGATATCCGGAAGCTCAAGGTCGAGTTCGAGATCTACTTCAATGGCGGGGCGAAGAAGCCGCCGTACGACATGAAGTACAGGACGGATACGCTCGTGAAGCGGCTCTACGACGCTCGCGGGATGACGTTCGGGCAGCGTTTCAAGTACAACAGCCTCGTCGCGCGCTACAACGTCTACAAGGAGCTCTGGCGCCGGACGGTTAAGAACCTCGAGGAGAGCGGCCGCGAAGCGATTCGCGACGTGTCGCCGCTGCTGCCGAGGGAGCACGAGCCTGAGTTCGCGTCGTCGACGGTGCGCTGCACGGATCCGACGGCGGAGCCCGAGAAGGTGCGGCAGCTATACACGGCGCTCGTCAATGCGAAGAGGACCTGCGGCGAGCCGACTGACGAGGTCCCGTTCGACCGGTTCGAGAAGATCATCGATGCTCAGGTGAAGCAGATCCGGTCCAAGCTGAACTGCGACTCGATTGACTTCACGGTCGAGGTCGCCGACGGCACGGTCAAATTCCGTGCCAAGGCCGGAAGCTGACGTCGGATAAACAGAGAAGGGCCACGGATCAAACAGATCTGACGGATGAAGACGGATCTGAACAAAACTGGTTCAGATCCGTCTTCATCCGTCAGATCCGTTTGATCCGTGGCCCTTCTTTGTCCCCGAGCTACAGCTCACCCGCGATGACGGTGGTGAGGCGGTCGAGGTGGACGTGGCGGCGCAGGGCGGCGTTGACGTCGTCGCGGGTGACCGCGGACACGATCGACCCGAAGTCGTCCAGATAGCCCGGCCCGAGGCCGTAGAACTCCGCGTCGACGAGCCTCCCGACCATCCCCGCGTTCGTTGCGAGCCCGACCTTGAACGTCCCGATGAAGTTCGACACGTACGCGTCGACCTCGTCGCCGGTTACGCCATCTTCGAGCGCGCGCCGCAACTCGTCGAGCGTCGAGGCAATCGCCTGGTCCACGTTCGACGGCTGGACAGTCACCGACACGTACCACAATCCGTCGACGAGCGATGCGCCGAAGAACCGCGACGCGATGCCGTACGTCAGACCTTCCCTGTCGCGGACCCGAATCCCGAGCCGCGACGACAGCGTCGACTGCCCCAGCACCGCGTTACCGAGCATCGCTGCGAAATAGTCGGAATCCAGCCGCCGCAGTCCGCTCGCGAGCCCGAGCACGACGTCGGCGTTTGCCTTGTCGCGCATCGGCACGATTTCGCGGCCGTGTGATTCGGCCGGAGTGATCTCGCGCTCGACATGCGCGGGCGCAGGTCCGGTCCAGTCACCGAAGAGCCGCTCGGCGACGGCGTGGAACCCGTCACTCGAGACGTCGCCGGCCGCGGCGAGCGTCAGCGACGAGCCGCCGTAGTGCCGATCGTAGAAACCGCGAACGTCGGCGACCGAGATCTCGGCCAGCTCGGCGAGCCGCGCCTCGGCGGGTGTCTCGTGATACGGATGGTCCGCCGGCAGCACGAGCTCGGTGAGCCGCTCGAACGCCCGGTCGGAGGTCGAATCCTGTCCGAGGCGGATCTCGGCGGCGACTTCGGCGCGGACCTTTTCCAGCTCGGATTCGGGGAAGCGCGGCTCGCGCAGCATCTCGGCCATTGCTTCGAGGACGGTGGCGGTGTCTTCGCGCAGCGCGTGCGCGCGAACACCGACGGTGAAAGCGCCGGCCGAAGCGTCGAGGTGCGCCCCGAGTGATTCGACGTCTTCCGAGAATACTGCAGCTGACCGCCTCAACGTTCCGCGCCTGAGCATCCGGGCGGTGACGTCGGCAAGCAGCCGCGGTCCCTCGGCATACGCAGACCCCGCCCTCAGATTCGCGCGAATCGCGACCGTCGGATCCGCTGCGTGCTCGAGCGACAGCACCGTCGCCCCGCTCGCGAGCGACGCCCTCGCCGTCCTCTCGGCAAACGTGCCGGTCCGGTGCGTCGCGTGCGCAATCGGCTCCGCCAGGGCGGCAATCGGCACGAGCCTCCTCGTATCGTTCCCCTCTTCCTCCGTGTTCTCTGGCCTCTCCGTGCGCTCGCCGGACGCACCAGCGACCGGCCCCGTAAGGGACTCTTCTTCTTCCTCTCCAATCGGCACGAACCACCCTGCCGTCAACTGCGACCTCCGGAACGTCGCCCTCGCCACCCTCCGCACATCCTCCGCCGTGACCTTCTCGACGTCCTCCGGAAACGTGAAGAACCATTCCCAGTTCACGGACGACACCGCCTCGCTCAGCTCGTACCCGTAGTTCGTCGCTCCCTCCCGGCTGAACACGATCGACGTCCGGACGATCCGCTTCGCCTTCTCGAGCTCCGAATCGCTGACCGTCTCGGTCCTGAGCCTGTCGAGCGTTTCGAGCATCCGCCGCTCCACCGTCGCGTGCGAGACCTCAGGCAAGAGGAATCCGTAGACCTGGAACACACCGGGATCGTGGAAGCGCTCCGCGCTCGCCGCGGCGTCCGATGCTAATTGGGTATCGACGAGGTCGCGGTAGAGCCTGCTCGATCGTCCCGTCCCGAGCAGCGCCGAAATGACGGCGAGCGGCGCCGAGTCCGCGTGCGCGGCTTCCGCCGTGCGGAAGCTGAGCAGGACGATGCCGTCGGCGCCGGCGCGTCGCACGACGAAGCGGCGCTCGCCCTGCTGATCCGGCTCGGTCGTGTAGACGCTGGGGACTGGCTCGGGCGAGGCAGGGATCGACCCGAAGTGGCGCGCCACGGTTGCGAGCGCCTCTTCGGTCGCGACGTCGCCTATCACAACCGCGGTCGCATTGTTCGGCCAGTAGAACGTGTCGTAGAAGGCCTTGAGCCGGTCGGTCGAGACGCCCTCGACGTCGGCGCGCCACCCGATCGTGGGGTGGTGATACGGATGTTCGCGAAACGCAGTCGCGTGGGCGTAGGTGTCGAGGACCGAGAGCGGCTCGTTCTCTCCGCGCTCGAGCTCGTTGCGGACGACGGTCATCTCGGACTGGCGGTCGCCGTCGTCGATGAGTGCGTTGCGCATGCGGTCGGCTTCGATTCGGACGGCGAGGTCGAGCTGGCCGGTCGGCACGGTCTCGAAGTAGTTCGTGCGGTCGAGCCACGTCGTGGCGTTGAAGTCGGCGCCGACGCGCTCGAGCACCGCGGCTATCTGCGTTCCGCGGTCCCGGTGATGGTCGGTCGTGCCCTTGAACATCATGTGCTCGAGCAGATGGGTCGCACCGGTGTATCCGACGGCTTCGTTGCGCGAGCCGACGCGGTAGAGCACGAGGAAGGCGACGACGGGCGCGGATCGGTCTTCGCGTACGAGGACTTCGAGGCCGTTCGAGCGCATCAGGAATCGCGAGACGCCGTCGCGTTCGCCTGCGGGTTCAAAGGTGTTGTCGTCGATCATAGGGGGAACGAGCAGCGCCCGGGAGCTCGCCGAGCGGGGTGACCCGGGTCGAAACGGCGCCGGGAGGTCAGGAGGCGGGCGGTGCGGTGGGCAGGCTGCCGCCTGAGAGCTGGGTGACGCGGGCCATGAGGTCCTTGCCCTTGTCGGGTGCGAGGAACTTCGGCTGGAAATCGACGGCGACGGGGAGGTATTCGACCTGCATCGGGTGTCCGTCACGGAACGTCAGGCGGACGCCGAGGCCGAGGTTCGTCCACGGATCGAACTGCTTGAAGACGAAGTTGCCGAGCGAATAGAAGATGGGTTTGCCGTTGTACCACTCGACGCCCTGCGTGACGTGGGGGTGGTGACCGATGACGGCGTCGGCGCCGGCGTCGATGCAGGCACGGGTGAAGGAGCGGGTTGGCTCGTCGGGGTCGGGAGAGTACTCGACGCCGCCGTGGTAGCTGACGATGACGACGTCGACGCCCTGGTGGCGGAGCTCCTTGATCTTGAGGGCGACGAGGACCGGATCGGCCCAGGCGACGTGGTCGCGGGCGGGAGAGTCCTCGAATGGCGAGTTGAAGACGCCGGTGACGGCGAGGAATCCAACGCGCCAGCCGTTGCGCTCCACGATGGCGGGAGCGTAGGCGGCGTCGAGGGTCTCGCCCGTGCCGGCGTGCAGGACGTTGACACGCTTGAGGTTGTCGATCGTCTCTTTGAGGGCGCGCTCGCCGAAATCCCACGCGTGGTTGTTGGCGGTCGATACGACGTCGAAGCCGGCGTTGGCAAGTTCGTCGGCGCCCTGAGGCGGGCCGGTGAAGACGTAGTTTGACGAGCCCTCGGTCTGGCCTTTCTGTTCGGAGATCTGGGATTCGAGGTTGGCGAAGGCGACGTCGGCGCCGCTGATCTCGGTGCGGACGTTGCGGAAGGGAAGGTCCTTCTGGCCGGAGAGGATGCGCTTGCCGAGTGCACGGCCGAGGTTGATGTCGCCGACGGCGAGGATGGTGAGGTCCTTGCGGGGGGCGCCGGTGGGAAGGTTGCCGGTCGTTGGACCGCCGACGGTCGCCCCGTTGCCGTTCGCCGTTGCGGCGCCATTCGCGTTGGCGGTTTCGCCTGAGTTGTCGGCGGGCGCCGTCGACCCTCCGCAGGCCACACCAAGGGCCACGAGAACCGAGAACACGCTGACGGCGAGGATTCGGAGGACGAGCGGGCTGCGCATCGAGGCGGATGATAGCACGGCGAACCCGATGCGAACGCGATGGGCGAAGAATGCCGTTGGCGCACCGAGGGCACAGAGACCCGGAGTTCACAGCTCCTCCGAGTTCATTGTGCCTCCGTGCTCTCCGTACGCCCACGGCAACTCTCCGCCTTCTCGCCACGGCCCGCCATTCGCATGACTGATTCAGGAATAGTCCGGCCTGTATGATGACCGGACACGACAATCGCCGCGCGCAGCTCCCTGCGCCGGCCGTTTCCCAGGAGAATCGACCCATGTTGACATCTACGCGCGCAATCATCATCTCGACCGCCATCGCAACCGCCTTCGGCTTCGCCTTCCTGCCGGCTGCCTCCACTGACGCCAGGGGAGCAAAGAAAACCGCCGTCGGGGTCGTCCAGTCCGTCGACGAGACCGCGCGCACGATCGCGGTCAAGACCGCCGACGGCGCTGTCGTCACGGCCGAATGGACGAAGGACACTTCCGTGACGGTTGCGCACGCGACCGCGAACGCGGCCGGCGCGACCGCCGACAAGACCGTCGACGTTTCGAAGGACGTAGCCTGGGGCACGATGAAAGGCGCAAACGTCGCGATCGAATACACCGAGAAGGCCGGCAAGAAGACTGTTCACGCGGTGAAGGACTTTGGCGAGGACGTGCCAGAGATGGTGGAAGGCACGGTCGAGAGCGTCTCGGACGGCGGCCGGACGGTGGCGATCAAGACGAAGGACGGCTCGATCAAGGTCTACGATGTGAGCAAGGACGCCGCGTTCTGGACCGGCAAGAAGGTCGTGAAGGGCTCGAAAGTCGTCGCCGGCGTGGCCAAGGACGGCACGAAGAAGGTCGTGCACTTCTTCAAGGGGAACTGACGGACTCTCGACGGCAGCAGCAGAACGAGACTCGGAGGCCACTCAGTGTCTCCGAGTCTCCATGTCCCCGGGTCGGCGCCTCTGCGTCTGGTGTCGGGGACATGGATCAGCGTCGAGATGATCCTCGAGAGTCGCCGACGGATCAACCGACAGTGAACACGTCCATCCCGACCGCAGTCCCGCCGTCCCTGTTTGTCACAGTGACATCGCGCGATCCCGGTAACGCGTTCTTCTTCACCTTGATCTGAACGTCGATCCGAGTCTCGGATACGACCTTCACCGACAGCACCTTGATGCCGTCACCAAAGGAGACTCTGGCCTTCTTCTCGAAACGGTCTCCGACAATCGTGACCGTGAGCTTCTGCCTTGGCTCCGCTGTCGCAGGGGATACGCCCGCAACGCGCAACAACCTGGGCTCGAGCTGAATCTTGAGGACGAAGGCGCTGAAGTTGCCCAGGACTCCAAAGCCGCCGGTTGTCAAATCGTTAGAAATCGTGCTGCCCACGACGACCACGCCGCCAGCATTGTCCGTCGCGATGGCTCCGGGGAAATCAAAAGCAATTCCGGGCAGATACGTCGAATAGAAGAGGGACCCCCCGTCAGGGCTCACGACCGTCACGAACACGTCGTACAGGCTGTTCAGTAACCGATCGAGTGCATCGGGACTAGTCGGATAATCGGTCGACATGGTGGCTCCGGTGATGTACGCGACGCCCTCCGAATCGACCGCCAGCCCGCTGGCGTAATCGAGCTCCATGCCGCCCACAAGTGTGGAGTAGACGAGCGACCGTCCATCCGGCCCGAGTTTGACCACAAAGGCATCCTGGTCGCCGTTCAAGGATCGGTCGAATGCGCCGTCGGTTGTCGGGAACGCGATATTCCCCGTCTCGCCGGCTACATACGCGGCTCCCGCGTCGTCGACGACGATACGGTAGCCAAAACCGGCGCCCGCGCCTCCGCCTCCGAAGCAGGAGGAGTACACAAGGGCGGTGCCGCTCGAATTCATTTTCGTGATGAACACGTCGCACGTTCCGTCGGTAAACGCGCCCGGAGTCACCGGGAAGTTCAATGCGCTCCCGCCAGTGACATACGCCGCCCCCGAGGCATCGACGGCGATTCCTCCGGGCCGCTCGGCCGAATCTCCTCCGAGAAGACTGGAATAGACGAGCGTCGCTCCGGTCGCATCCAGCTTCGACATCACGATGTCGGAGCTCCCGCTGTAGCTCGTGTCAAAGGCGCCCGGACTCGTTGGGTAGTCCGGCGACAGTGTCTGGCCGGCGACGTAGGCATTGTTCGAGGTGTCGACCGCGATGCAATAGAACTCATCTACCTGGGATCCGCCGACAAGCGTCGAATAAAGGAGCTCCGAACCGTCGGGACTGAGTTTGAAGACAAAGCCATCTCCATTCCCGGCGGGCGATCGCTGGTAGGCCCCTGGCGTCGTCGGCAGGTCGTTTGCGGTCGTGTAGCCCGAAACATACGCCGCGCCTGTGGCGTCGATCGCAAGGTCGTACGCGCTGCTTGTCATCGTGCTGCCGCCGAAGTACGTCGAATAGACGAGCGAATGACCGTCCGGGCCGAGCTTGGCGACAAAGCTGATGACCGCGCTTCCGGTCGTGTCGTATGCACCAGGAGTGGTCGGAAAGTCCAATGAACTCGTCTCACCCGTCACATACACAGAACCCGATTCATCAAGCTGGACAGCCTGGGCCGAATCTGTGAACGAGCCCGAGATATATTCCGAATAGACAATTACCGGATCGATTACGAGCGGTGCCGATCGATCGTAAGGTTCGAGCCGGAAACGAATCTCGCCATCGCCTCGCATCTCGAAGCCGGCGCTCACTGCGGTGCGCTCGTTGTCGCCGAGTTGATAGGCAACGGGCTGGAGCACGTGCACCGTGCCGGACGACAACTCGAGATCGATGCCGCCGGCATCAGTAAGGCGGATCGCCTTGTGGCCCGAAATCGTGAACGCTATCTGGGCCGGGTCCGCGCCAGGCGCGAGCTCGAAGTCATACTCGAGACACTTGCCTCGTCCGTGATATCGCACGTCGACGCCGGGGTAGACGTCGGGATACCGGACCGATCCAAAGGTCGCAACGTTCCGGATCCAGCTCGATGCATCGTTCCCAATGAAGTAGTTGCTCGTCGACGCCAGCTTCTCCTCTGCAACTCCGTGCACACCTGGGTTCGCGCCAATCCAGTCGATGGCGAGCACGTCGCGACCTGTTCGCCCAGAACCGAGGGGAACGGCCCGCTGCGACCTCCTATCCTGCACGCGACTGCCGGAATTCACCGTGAGCTCAACGCCGCCCGCCGTGAACGAAATTCCATAGCCGGCGCCTCGTCCGACGAATTCGGACTCTGGCGGTGCCTGGCCGACGTTGGGCTCGAATGTCAACGGAAGCGGGCTGGCTACCTGGAGCGGCCTCGTGTTCGTTGCCAATTCAGCATGACGGATTTCATGAGCTTCGCCGGCCCGGGAAGCCTCGGTATTCAAGACACGGCTAGCCGTCGACATGGGATGAAGCAAGACGATCGCCAGACAGAGCAGTACAAGTGACTTCATGGCCGTCACAGTATCTGGTGTCCACACTGGTTAGCAACGGACGACAATCCGCCGGCAAACTGTGAAGTCTCACGATCGGAGTATCGGTTAGCTGCGTGCAGACCTGGGGGATGGGACGACAGGTTTGAAGTCGTGCGATGCATGAGGCCGGCCCGTCGCTGTCGCTCCGGGCCCGGTCTGGCACCGTTTCGGCGAGCCGCATGGAGCGGAGTCAGGCGCTACGGCACAGAGCCCGCTCTCGGGCGCTTCTATCGCTTTGCGGCAGCACGACGGAAAGCTGCGATCACCATCATCCGCGGTGGGGATTGAAGGAGGGCGCCGCCCTCCCGGTAGAGCCGTCAGCCATAGCTCGCAGGACGCTCGGCAACAGCCGGTCCCTCGACGTCGATGCCTTCGATGACCACGCTCGGCGAGCCGTGGAATTGCAGACGGCTCGCTTCGTCCAGATTTCTGACCTTCACGACTCGGATCTTCGTCTTGACGTCGAGCTCTCGAGCTACGGACTTCACCGTCGAAAGCGCCTCTCGCCACGACTCGCAACCGCCGGATCGATAGACGACGACCTCAAACGCCGGCGGGCCGGTGATTGCAGCTACTGGCAGTGCCGGCGCAGGCAGCAGCGCAACGACCCCGGCGACCAATCTCACACAGGCTCTCAGGCGCCCTTGAATGGCAGGTTCCATCACGTGGCTTGGCTCACGGCGCAAGTGTACACGTAGCAACGCCACTCGGAGCCTCGAATGGGGGCGCAACGTGGGCCGTGGGACGACGCGCGCAATCGCACGTCCCGGACCATGAATGGTTGCATCGGCGGGCGGAACACCGCTATATGGGCGGGTATCTTCCGTGAACGACCCGCCGGGCATGTATTCGAGGTGGAGGGGCCAGAATCTTGCCGAACTCGACGAGCTTTCAGGTCAGTACGCTGCTGGGGTGCAGGCTCGTCGAGGTCACCTGGCCGCGGAGCCGGAACGCGGCCGAAGTCCGCGACTTCGTGTTCACACTATACGATCTGTGGGATTCGGAACCCGACGTTCCGTCCGTGGCCCTCAACGATCTGCGCGCCGTGGAATCGATCACGCCCGAGGAGTTCGAGATCATGCGCGTCATCCTGGCGCGCATGCGCGTCCAGCCGTCCTTCGTCGCGGGTGCCTTCTACGTGGGGGACAACGACGCGGTGAGGACGCTCGTCGCGAAGGCCCTCGAAGCCGCGAAGAGGCCTGGTGAGTCGCTGTGTCGAACTCGCGGCGAGGCGCTTGCCTATCTCAAGAACGCCATCGCCCTGCGAGCGCCTGCCGAATAGCCCGGCACGTGCAGTTCTGACGGAGCCTGCCAATCCGGGACGTTGCGCCGAGGCGTGAACATATCGCCGTGTCGTGGTAGAAGCGAACCATGCGCGAACGCAAGATGGAAGTCCGTATCTCGAGGCTTTCCGAACAACGTGTGGACACTGATTCGAAGCGCGCGACAGCGTCTGAGCGCCTGGCGATGATGTGGCAACTGGCACTCGATGCCTGGGCATTCCGAGGAGACCGAGATGCTGAATCCCGACTTCCGCGACATGTTGTCCGCGTTGTCCGAACACGAAGTTGACTACATGGTCGTCGGAGCCTATGCGCTCGCATTTCACGGATTGCCGCGAGCCACAGGCGACATCGACATCTGGGTGCGCTGTTCGCCGGAGAACGCCTCTCGAGTCCGGGCGGCATTAGAGGCGTTCGGCGCGCCGTTGGCGGGGATAGCCGCCGAAGACTTCGAGGAGCCAGGGAACATCGTCCAGGTCGGCGTCGCTCCGCGGAGAATCGATATCCTGACGTCGATCGATGGGGTTGCATTTGAAGACGCAGCCGGCAGCCGAAACACGGCGTCCATCGACGGCATCCTCGTGCCGATCATCGGAAGGCAACAGC
>CAZQBW010000006.1:0-6808 GCA_964591515.1 uncultured Clostridia bacterium | reverse complement strand
CGGCTCGTCACGATGACGGCGCGTAACTGAGGACAGCGGAGGGCGCGGTCGACACGCGGATAAGTCTCCCGATCTCATTCGCGCGATTGGCCTTCTCGCCGCGCGCGCGGAAGATCGATTTGATGCTCGTGATTTTGCTGCCGACGACCTCGAAACTCGCCTTGGTGTACCGGATGAGAAACGTGTCCGGGACCGGCTCCCTCGTGATGGCGTCGATGGCCGGCTTGCGCTCGAGCGGATCGCCGAAAGCCGCGGCGGCCTTGTCGAGCGAGTCGCCGAGATCGATCTTGCCAAGCAGTCCCTTGCCCGGGGGATTCGTCTCGCCTTCGATCTGGACCGAGCGGATGTACACCGGGTCCTCGGGGGCGGTTTCGAGGATGAGGTTGTGGCGGTCGAACTGGTAGACCGTGGCCAGCCACCCGTCGTCGAACGGCACGCTTCCGCTGGGTTCACCGTAGGTTGCACGGATGTCCCGAAGCTCGGTGCCGGGCTTGATCCCGTAGAGCGAGGCTTGGTCCGGAATGTCGGCAACAGCGGGGGCACTTCCCGTTGCGAGGCAACAGGCAACGACTAGCGCCGAGAGGGCGAGGGAGAAAGTTGGCACGTTGGCGAGCCTCCTGGTGCTCGAGGTTCCGAGTGTATTCCCGCTGATGTGCCCGGCGAACGAGTGGTTGCCGAGGCGTGGAATCGACTGTGCACTGGCGCCCGCGGTCGGTGTGCGCGGACTGACACTCCAGATTCGAATATGGTTGACCGGATCGACCGGAGAGGAGTATTCGACTTTGGGCACCTTGTCGGGTGCCTCCTGCGCTGGCGAATGGGTGCAAAACCGCCACCCACGTCAGCCGACGATCGGGGCGGACGGATCGCCCAAGGTAAACCGACTTTCGAGCGCGCTCGGAACACGTATCGGAGGAGTCTCCATGGACGGCTCTGGCAGTAGAAGGCGGCGCATCGCCGCCGTTTCGACCGTAACGAGGTCGGGCCCGTAGATCCGCGTCCAGCGCCGCCAGGGAAGACATTCCCGGCGTTTCCGTTGCCCCGGTGAGGTCCGATCCCGCCGGGGCTCTCGTTTGTCCCGCGTGTCGAGACGGCGACGTGCCCGGAGGAGGACACGATGCCCATCGTTCGACACAACGACGACGAGACGACGCTGATCGCCGGAACCCCGCCGATCGTTTCCACGGTCATTTCCTCGCAGCCGCTCGAGACGGCCATCCGGGCGTACCTCGAGCGGGACGACCGCCGCGGCCTTCGCTCGTTCCTGGCGACGCACTCCGCACCCGACATCGCCGACGTCGTCGACCGGCTCCCCGACGAGGAGAGCGACCGAGTGTTCGACATGCTCGCGCCGCCCGAGGCGGCGGCCGTCCTCTCCGAAGTGGGCGTCGCGGCGGCGAACCGCATCCTCAACCGGCTGACCTCCGACAAGGCCGCGATCCTGCTCGAGCACCTGCCGGCCGACGACGCCGCAACGGTCATCACCGAATCGGCGCCCAGGGGCGGCGAGGCGCTGCTGTCGGCCATGGACCCGGAGGCCGCCGACGACGTACGGACGCTGCTGAGCTACCCGGACGGAAGCGCCGGCCGCCTGATGACCGAGCGATTCGTGCGAATCTCGCCCGAGATGACTGCAGGGCAGGTGCTCGAGCACCTTCGCCAGGTGGATCCGGAAGTCGAGACGTTTTCGGATCTCTACGTCACGGACGAGTCGGGCCAGCTGCTCGGAGTGGTGTCGCTGCGCCAGGTCCTAGTAGCCCCGCCCGACCGGCGCGTTGACGAGTACATGACGACGAAGGTCGTCTCGGCAGCGCCGACCGATGACCAGGAAGTAGTAGCGCGGCTTGTCGCGCACTACAACTTCATGGCGCTGCCGATCGTGGACCGCGGACGCATCGTGGGCATCGTCACCGTCGACGACGTACTCGACGTGCTGGTCGAGGAAGGCACCGAAGACCAGCTCAAGTTCGGTGCGGTCGAGCCCGGCGTCCTCAACCAGCCCTACTTCACGACTTCGATCTGGCGCGTCGTCCGCAGCCGTCTCGGCTGGCTCCTGCTGCTGTTCGTGGCAGAGACGGCGACGGGCAGCGTCCTGCGCCACTTCGAGGACGAACTGGCGAGGGTCGTCGCGCTGTCGTTCTTCATTCCGCTGCTGATCGGAACCGGAGGCAACACTGGAGCGCAGACGGTTTCGACGATAATCCGCGGCATCGCGATCCGCGAGATCCGGCTTCGGGACACGGGTCGCGTGCTGGCGCGCGAGCTTGCGAGCGGAGCGCTGCTCGGGGTGCTGCTCGGGGCGGTCGGGTTCCTGCGAGCCGAGATGTGGGGCACCGGGACAGAGCTGTCCATAGTCGTCGCGTTGACGCTGGTGGCGGTCGTGCTCTGGGCAAACACGGTCGGCGCGTTGATCCCTCTCGTGGCGCAGCGGTTCAAGGTGGATCCGGCTCTGGTGTCGGCGCCGCTGATTACGACGCTGGTTGATGCGAGCGGGCTCGTGATCTACCTGCTGATCGCCAAGATGCTGTTGAGTGCGTTGCGGTGAAGAGCTGCGGGGGGAATAAGTGAGCCTGTATGTTTTCTTTGCGCCTTTGCGAGTCCTTTGCGTCTTTGCGAGAAACACGGCGTAAGTCCAGTTTCTCGCAAAGTCGCAGAGGACTCGCAAAGACGCAAAGCAGAAAATCGACGACTCGGCCTACGGCGTCGACGCCGCGAACGCATCCGGCTGCCGTCGCTCAGGGTCGATAGCCGACGGCTCCTGTGTTCCGACCCACAGCAGATGGAACCGCTCCGAACTCCCAGCCAACCCGATGTAATCCCCGAGAAAATACCCCCTCGCCTGCGCCGCCCACCGGATGTCGAAGCTCTCAGGAGTCACCCGTCTCGCCGCGCCGAACGTCGCCCCGCCGTCCGCCGACACCTGCACGAAGAGATCGACGAGGAACTGCCGGGAAGGATCATTTCGCAGGCTGTAGGCGCTCACGGCTACGTGTCCGCCCGGACGTGCGGCGACCGACACCGTGAACGCCGGCGCATCGCCCGGCCCGTCCGAAACACGGCGCGGCGCCGACCACGTCACGCCTCCGTCGGTCGACGTGATCAATGCGATCTGATCGACGCCGGTGAACCTGGCGTCTGACCAGGCGACGTGCATCGCCCCGGTCACCGGATCGACGTCGAAGGACGGCAGCCCGTTACCGGACCGGAATCCGCTCACGCCGGCCGCCCGCACCTCGCTGATTCGACGCGCCTTTGACCACGTTTCGCCGCCGTCGGTACTCTTCGCGAAGTAGATGTACGACTTGCGACCCGTCAGCGCGCCGCCCAGCCAGACCATCGAAACCGAGCCGTCGGGACCGACCCGGGCGATGCAGCCGACGTTGGCGCCCTTCTTTCGGACCTTAACGGGGCGGCTCCACGTTGAGCCCTCGTCGGACGAGTACGTCACCAAGACGGTCTGCCTGTCGATGCCTCCATCCTGGTTCGTGTCGAAGTTCGCGTCCCACGCGACGTACACGCGTCCGAGAAACGGACTGCCCGCCGAGGTGTCGACCGTCAACGACTGCTTGTCGTTGAATTCGGCGTTCGAGAGAGTTGCGAGGACGACGGGACCCCACGTCCTTCCGCCGTCGGTCGAGCGGTTGACGCCGATCGCATTGTCCGGCGCAGCTTCCTCGAAGAGCAGACTGCAGAAGTACGCGCGGCTGCCGGGACCGAACGCGACCCACGGATCCGAGGCGCGATCCCACGATCCCCCGCTCGCTTCCGTCAGACCGGGGGCGAGTCCTTCGTTCCACGTCGCGCCTTCGTCGGTGCTCGCTGCGAACCCGAGCGCTCGCGCGCCGCCGTTGGCGTAACGGCTTTCTTGCCAGCCAGCAAGCACGTTTCGCGGATCTGCGCGATTCGCGGCGAGGTACGGCTCGGCCTGCGTCTCGGCTTGCGACTCGCCGTCGCTCGGGAGCAGGTCTGAGCTCAACCGGACCGGCGCGGTGACGTCGCCCGGGAACGCCAGCCGGCGCGCTTGCGGCGCGATGGACGCAGGTTGGGGAAGCCGGGCGCCAGCCGGCAGTACTCCACCCGAGAACCTGACGCGGTCGGCGTTTCGCGCGATCCACGCGCTGCGCGAGAATTCATCCGACTGGGCTGCTGTGGTGCTCGATTGAACCGCCAAAGGGAAGGCAACAGAGACTGCGACGGCGAAGGTCAGGATGCGTGTGTTCATGGTGTTGTGAGGCGCTGACGTAGAGTGTGAGGGCGCACGAAGCGCCGCAGATACATGTTTTCCGGTGGCGCTGGCCGCTCGAATGGGATTGCTCCCGATGCCGGGAACTCGTCAGCTGCACCAGCCGTAACGGGGCGGAACGGGAGATTGTTGCACTTCGGACCGGTCACGGGTTCCGAGCCGCGGGGCACGGAAGGCGGCGATGTACCGTCGTCCCGACGGATGCCGCGGGGCGCCCAGCCCCGTCCAGGAGTACCCTCACCGATGCGTCCTTCCTTCCCGGAAGCTGCCGTGCTGCTCGCTCGATACAAAGCATTTACATACGAATGGAAGGAGTTGAGATAGCCTCCAAGGGCACGCCGACGTTCCAGGGAGGTTCATGGATGAGGGCACGACCGGTACTTGGTCTCTTGCTGACGGCGCTGTGCGTCGCAGTCGCTCCGGCGCAACAGGTCGCGGACCCCGATTTCGCGCCGCCGATTCCGAAGCCGGCCTTTTCGATCGCAAAGGGGCCGGTCGTGCTGATCGACGAGGCTCATCACAACTTCCACACCGCGACGGGCCGCTACAAGCCGTTCGCCGACCTGCTGGCGCGCGACGGCTACGTCGTTCGCGGTTCGTCGGCGCCGTTCTCGAAGGCCTCTCTCGAAGGCGCGCACGTGCTCGTCATCGCCAACGCCCTCGCCGCGCGCAACGAGGAAGACTGGTCGCTGCCGACCCCGTCGGCATTCACGGACGAAGAAGTCGCGGCAGTGCGTGACTGGGTTCGCGACGGGGGCTCGCTGCTTCTGATCGCCGATCACATGCCGTTTCCGGGCGCGGTCGCGACGATGGCGAAAGCGTTCGACGTCACGTTCAGCAACGGATTCGCCTTTCCGGTCGAGGACCAGAACTCGCCGATTGTCTTCTCGCGGGACGGCGGAGCGCTTGCCGATCACGCGGTGAGTCGCGGACGCGACGACACTGAGCGCATCGCAAAGGTCGCGACGTTCACGGGCTCGGCCTTCCGGGTGGCGAAGGGCGCGACGCCGATCCTCGTCTTCAAGACGAAGGTCATGTCGCTCGAGCCGCAGGAGGCGTGGCAGTTCGACAAGGACACTCCGCGGACGGACGTTACGGACTGGTGCCAGGGCGCCGTGCTGCGGCACGGAAAGGGGCGAGTGGCGATCTTCGGAGAAGCGGCGATGTTCTCGGCGCAGCTCGGCGGACCGGACCGGAAGCCGATGGGAATGAACAGCCCGGTGGCGGCCGAAAACGCGCGGTTCCTGCTCAACGTGGCGCACTGGCTCACGGGGCTTCTCGGCGACTGAACGGTGCCGGCACGGGATCCGGGCGACGCACGGTGGGGAATCGGCGCGTTGCGGTGCGCTATGCGCCTGCGGTAGAACCTCCGTTCACGCATGCCGAAATCCGAGGAGGCCGATCACTGTGTCTGGACATGATGCTCTCGAGAATCGACGACGAATTCAGGAAGAATCGTACTTCGCCAGAGAAGAACGGGAACTGATCGAGAAGCTCAGGCGAAAGGCCGAGCTTGCTGCGGAGCACAGGGAGATCGCCGAAGCGGCGGGGATAGCGGACGAGAAACTCATCGCCGAGCTCGTCGAGTTCGGCTTCAAGCGCGAGACGATCTCGCTGCTCCACCTCGTGCCGCTGATGGAGCTGGCGTGGGCGAGCGGCTCGGTCTCGAGCCGCGAACGGGCCGCCATCGTCGAGGCCGCCCGGTCGCGTGGCGTCGTGGAAGGCACGATGGCAGATGCTCAGCTAACCGCCTGGCTCGACGTCAGGCCGACCGACGAGTTCTTCGCAAGCGCAACGCGCGCGATTCGCGGCTTCTTGAGTGCGCTTTCGGCGGAGGACTGGCAGGCGGGCATCACGGACATAGTTTCGTGCTGCACATCGGTGGCGCAGCTGTCTGGCGGAATTCTCGGACTCGGCTCCAAGGTCTGCGACAACGAGAAGGCCGTGCTTGCGCGAGTGGCGGCCGAACTGGAGCGCGGACACAAGGAAGAGGCCGAGGCCTTCGAGAAGAAGCTGAGCTGAACGAGGTCTGCGAGGCGGAGCCGGCAGGCTTCCGGCCTCGAAGTAACCGGGAGGAGTGTTCGACATGGCGAACGACAGCGCGGGAAATCCGGCGGACCTCGTGATCGAGGAGATCGCCATTGGCGACGGCGCCGAGGCCGTTGCGGGCCAACAGGTCCGCGTTCACTACACCGGCTGGCTGACGGACGGGACGAAGTTCGACAGCTCGAAGGACCGTAACGAGCCGTTCGGTTTCAAGCTGGGAGCTGGTCAGGTGATTGCCGGCTGGGACCGCGGCGTCGCTGGGATGAAGATCGGCGGAAAGCGCAAGCTGACGATTCCCGCGCACCTGGGGTACGGGGCGCGGGGGGCGGGCGGGGTGATTCCTCCGAACGCGGTGCTTGTCTTCGAGGTCGAACTGCTCGGCGTTAGATAGGTGCCACGCGCGCTTGGTCAGTGCGCGTCGATCGACGACGCGAGGCGGGAGAGCTCAGATAGGCGATAGGCCCCGCGTGCTCGTGGTCAGTACCGGAGCGTCAGCGACCGGGCGCTTGGGTCGCAAAG
>CAZQBW010000005.1:0-57663 GCA_964591515.1 uncultured Clostridia bacterium | reverse complement strand
GTAGAGGTGATGGCCTTCTTCGATTCGGCCTCCGGTCGAGGAATCGGCTTCCTTGCATTGCCCGCCGGATCGCTCGAGCACGAGTTCCGCACCGGTTCGCTCGACGGTCGGTCTAGCGGAGTGCGCGTGCTCTACACCCGCCGGCTCACGAAGTCGATCACCGGCACGGTTGGTTATTCGGCCGGCTCGGGCCTCAGACCGGATTCTGCCGGGCTTCTGAACCCTGCTGAAATGTTCCAGACGGCATCGTTCCAGATCGTGGCAGGCCGTGTCGAAGCGCAGTTCGAAACTGGTACACAGATCACTGCCGTCTATCGGTACAGTCCCGAGACTGTCGTGTTCGCGATCGATCCGTTTGCGGGCCGTCTCGGAGCCTCGGAACCCGCGGCCAGTTTCTTCGTGACACAACAGCTGCCGATGCCCGATTTCATTCCCGGGCAGTGGGAAGCGACCGTCGACGTGCGGAATGCCTTTGCCTCGAGCTCCGGAACCGACGATGGCGAGATTCTCCTGGTGGACTATGGCCGTCTGATCCGCGCTGGAGTCACGTTCCGATTCTAGGCGTGCGAGTCCCCTGATCGGTCGCCCGTTGCCTCCAAAGCCGGACCGCCCCTACTAGCCTTTCTGGAGCAAGTACTTGCGAGTCGTCGGGCTTCGAAATCCATAATCTCGGACATCGTCCGAACTTTCGGAATTCCGGGCGCATGAGGCCAATACAAGTTCCTGCATTTCCAACGATTTACATAGTAGTTAAAGGCACACTCGCGTTGGAATACCATTTGCAGAAGCTTTTGCGGGCAACCCTGTCCAACAAGGACGCCGACCCTCAGGAGCAGTCGACAGACCGATGAAGATCACCGGAGCCGCAGTCAAAGCCCTCCTCGTGGTCGCGCTGACGATCGGCGCCGTGCTGTTCGCTGCAATGAATCTGAGGGATCGGGTGCAGGCGCCGCCGACGCCGGATGACGGAGTCGTCTGGGTCGACACGGCAGACGGCGTGACCGCACACGATGTCCGGCCGGACAGTCCGGCATACAACGCTGGCATCCGCCCGGGGCAGATCCTCCGCTACATCTACCACGACGATGCGTGGGAGCTCATCGAGCGGTCCGATGACGTCGCATACTACCTCGACGACGTCGGGATCAACGGAAATCTCGTCTATCAGGTGGAGAGGTTCAATTCGCTCGGAGTTTCGCAGGGGCTGTGGGAAGGCGACGTCAAGCAGATCGAGCCGGCGCCGATGCGCCGTGCCGAGACTCTGTACTTCGGCCTCATTGCGCTTGTCTATCTGATCATCGGAGTTTTCGTCTTTCTCCGGCAGGGTCGGGCGCCTTACAGCTTCCATTTCTACTGGATCTGTCTTACGGCATTCCTCTTCTACGCCCTTCGACCGGCCCTGACGGTCGGACCCGACGGCGAATGGGAGCTGTTCGACCGGACGGTCCTCCTCGTAGATCACATTGCATTCCTGCTTGCAGCCCCACTGTTCGTGCATTTCTGTGCCGTGTTTCCGAGCAAGCCCGAGTGGCTGTCGGTGCGCTGGCTCAGCACCACAATCCTTTACGTCCCTGCCATCATTCTGTCTGTCGTCGAGGTAGCGTTGCTGGTCGGCCAGAGCACGTTCACGGACTATCTGGCTGCCGGGCGAGGCGTGCTCGACGTTTTGGGAATCGGCCAGTTCGGGCTTGGCATCGTCGTCGCCGACGTCCTGCTCTTCAACTCGTACGTCCGTGCACGGACACCGGCGCTTCGACTGCAGTTGCGATGGATAATGTGGGGCGTGGCTCTGGCAGCCGGTGCCTTCACGGTTTTCTACGCGATTCCCTACCTCCTCGGCCGCCCGATCTCCGCCGCGTCCGAAGTCTTGGGCCTCGGCCCGCTGATCCTCGTTCCGCTCAGCTTCGGCTACTCGATCGTCCGTTACCGGATGATGGACGTAGACGTCATCGTCCGGCGGAGCTTCGTCCACGTGCTCGCCACTGCGACCGTTGCGGCGCTGTACCTGCTGCTGTTGCTCACCGTCGGCGACGTGGTGAAGGAGATCAACCCCACCGCCTCCACGTGGGTAGTGCGGGCGGTGACGGTCGCCGTGATGCTCCTCATCACGATCCTGTTCGCGCCCGTCAAGACGTGGCTGCAGGCGACCGCCGATCGTCTGTTTTACGGGGAACGCTACACACTCCGCAAAGGGCTGGGCGAGTTTGGCCGGGCTCTCGCATCGACGTCGGAGCTCGACACTCTGCTCGCGTCACTTGCTGCCCGACTGCGGCGGATGCTCTCTGCCGACCAGCTCGCGATCTTCGTCGAGAGCGGTCAGGAGTCAGCGAGGTTCGACCTGCTGCTGGCAGACGGCATTGACCGGGACGTGAAGATACCGGGCGATTTCGCGCGCTGGGTTCGCGCCAACGCAATGGTGCGAGGTTATGCGCTGACCGAGGAGTCCGACGAATCGGCCGAATGGGCCGGCATTCACTACCTCGTGCCCTGCGTCGTTCGCGACCGTCTCGTTGCGGTCATCGGCGTCGGCCGGCAGACGTCCGACGGCTCGTTGCTGACGAGCGAAGACATCGAGATTCTGCGCGCGCTCTCCGGCTACGTGGCCGTCGCCATAGACAACAGCCTCCTGCTGCAGTCCGAGCGCGAGAAGGCCGAGGCCCTCGCGCACCTCCAGCAGTTCTCGGCGTCGATCATCGAAAGCGTGAACGTCGGCATCCTCGTCATCGACAGCTCCGGCATCATCACGACCTGGAACAGCGCGCTCGAGGAGATGCTGGGCATCGAGCGGGAAGAGGCGCTGGGCTCCACCGCATTGAAGATCTTCAACGAAGAGATGATCACGACGATTCGCGCCGTGACCGGAACTGCCGGATGGGTTGTCGGCGATGTTCGACATCTCTACAAATTCCGCACGTTGCGGCGTGACGACCGCCCGATCGTCATCAATCTGTCGCTTGCGCCGTTCGAAGACACGGCCCACACGCTTGCGGGAACGCTCGTCGTCGTCGAGGACGTCACCGATCGCCTCAAGCTCGAGGACCAGCTCCAGCAGTCGGACAAGCTCAGCTCGATCGGCCTGCTTGCCGCTGGAGTGGCGCACGAGGTCAACACGCCGCTCGCCGGCATCTCGTCGTACACCCAGATGCTGCTGGGGCAGATTCCAAACTCGGATCCGAAATCCCGTCTGCTCGAGAAGGTGCTCGCGCAGACGGAGCGCGCGAGCGGCATCGTCAACAACCTGCTCAATTTCTCGCGGACGAGCGGATCCGACTTTGCCGCGCTGGACCTGAACCGGGTGCTCGAAGACACGCTGCAATTGATGGAGATCCAGCTCCACAAGAGCAACGTGACCGTGATCCGGGATTATGCGGAGGATCTGCCCGAGGCATACGGCAACGCCGGCAAGCTGCAGCAGGTCTTCATGAACCTGATCCTCAACGCCCGGGATGCCATGGCCGGCGGCGGAACGCTCGAGATCGAGACCGAGACCGCGGACCACATGCTCGTCGTCCGGATTCGCGACTCCGGAATCGGCATCGCGGCTGAGAACATCACGAAGATCTACGATCCCTTCTTCACGACCAAGAGTGTTGGCCAGGGCACGGGACTGGGACTTGCCGTGTCTTACGGCATCGTGCAGGAGCACGCCGGACGCATATTCGTCGACAGCCAGCCCGGCCTCGGTACTACCTTCACGATCAAGATTCCGTCGCGCTACCGGCGTCTGCAGGTGGCCAGCGACTGACGAGCACCGGAGCGCCTCCAGTCCCGCTCGAGACGTGCGGGTGTCGCAGCCGGAAGTCGGGTGCGATGGGGCCCAAGACTGACTTATGGCGAAAAAGGGATGCATTCTCGTCATCGACGACGAGGAAGTCATGCGGGACGTGCTCGAGAATCTGCTCTCGGGCGAAGGCTACCGCGTCGACCTGGCCAAGACCGGTGAGGAAGGCATCGCGAAGTACGCGGACCGGCCCCCTGACGTCGTGCTGCTCGACGTGTCGATGCCGGGGATGGGTGGCCTTCGCGCACTCGAAGAGATCCTGAAGATCGACGCCGAGGCCGTGATCCTGATGGTGACGGCCTACGCGACGTTCGAAACGGCGATCTCGGCCTGGCAGCGGGGCGCCTACAACTGCCTTCGAAAGCCGTTCGACAACGCGGACGTCCTGAAGCTGGTCTCGGCCGGAATCCGACGGCGGCGGAAGGACGAGGAGCGTCGCACGCTCAAACGCTCGATGCGGAAGTCCGGCGTCGAGATCATCGCGCGCAGCGAGCGAATGCAGCGCGTCCTAGACCTCGTGGCGCAGGTGGCGCCGGCGCGCACGACGATACTCGTCCAGGGCGAATCCGGAACTGGAAAGGAGCTCGTCGCTCGCGCAATCCACAACCAGAGTCCGAGGGAGGACCAGCCGTTCGTCACGGTGAACTCCGGGAATATTCCGACCGAGCTGCTCGAGAGCGAACTGTTCGGTCATCTGCGAGGAGCATTCACCGGCGCCATCGCCGCGAAGAAAGGACTTTTCGAGGTCGCCGACACCGGCTCAATCTTCCTCGACGAGATCGGCAACATCTCGCTCGAGACGCAGTCGAAGCTGTTGCGCGTCATCCAGGAGCGCGAGTTCATTCCCATTGGCGACACGAATCCGCGCCGCGTGGACGTCCGGATCATCGCCGCGACGAACGTGTCGCTGAAGCAGGCGGTCGAAGAGGGAGCGTTCCGGGAAGACCTCTACTATCGGCTCAACGTCATCACGATCGACCTGCCGCCGCTACGCGAGCGAGTCGAGGACATCATCCCGCTGGCCCAGCACTTCATCCAGAAGTACTCGGAGGAGAATGGCCGGCACATCTCGGAGGCACTCGACCGCGAGGTCGTGAAGGCTCTCGAGAGCTACCACTGGCCGGGCAACATCCGTGAGCTCGAGAACGCCATAGAGCGCGCCGTCATCATCTCGCGAACCGATCACATCACGCTCGACGAACTGCGCGAGGAAGTCGTGCATCCGCCGTCTGCCGTGCGATCTGGCGGTGCCGGCCGTGTGGCGGCCGAGATCGACGTGGCCGGCGGCATCTCGTTCTACGACGAGGTGAATGCCTTCCAGAAGGACCTGATATTGCGGGCGCTCGAAATAACGAACGGGCATCAGAGCAAGGCGGCAAAGCTGCTCGGGATGAACACCACGACGCTCAACAGCAAGATCAAGTATTTCGGGATCAGATAGGGGTTGGCTTGCCCCGCGTCTCTGCGCCTTCACTCGGCGTCTCTGCGAGAAGCTGTCCTTGCGTAACGGCAGTTTCTCGCAGAGGCGCAGAGAGAAGACGCAAAGACGCAGAGAATGACCAGACCCGCGCTTCCCTACAGATCGAGCGCATACGTCGCATCGCATCGTGCGGCAACGTGACTCGCTTCAACCGGCTGAAAACCGTATTGCTCGTACATTCGAATTGCTGCAACCAGCTTCGAATTCGTCTCGAGCTCGACCCGTTTGAACCCGAGCACCCGCGCCGATGCAAGCGCGTGATCGAGTAGCCGACGGCCCGTTCCCTTTCCCCGGCACTCCGGCCGCAGATACATCTTCCGCAGCTCCACCACTCCTTCGCGAAGCGGGTACAGCCCCACACATCCCGCAATGACGCCGTCCTCCGTCACCAGGACGTCGAACCGGCCACCGCGTCCGTCGTAGCTCGACTCGATGTCGCCGAGGTCCCGATCGGTGCCTTCGGGGTCGCCCACCAGTCCGAACTCGGCAAGAACTCCGAACACCAGCTCGCGGACTGCATCCCCGTCTTCATTGGTTGCGCGACGCATTTCCATACGCGCTCGTTTACCAGAGACAGCGAAATCCGCGCAATCCGGGCATTCCGCTCTCCGGTTTCGTCGCCGCGTTTCCGGACTCGTCCGCCAAATGTCCGGACTCGTCCGTTTCCAATCGCCGGCCCCTGACTCCAGCCGTAATCTCGCCATCGATCGCGGATGCGACCCCACACAGATTGAAGAAGAGGTGATTTCATGAAGTTCTCTTGCACATCGTTCGGACTCGCCGTCGTTGCGGCTGTCGTGCTCGCTTTCTCACCGTCGGCGCTTGCCGGCCAGGGCAAGAACGCCACGACCCTCAAACGGACCGTTACCATTCAGAACGTCGCGACACTCGGCGGCTCGACGCTCGCGCAGGGCCAATACGATGCGGAAGTCGAGCTTTCCGAACCCACCGTTCTGGTCCTAAAGCGTGACAGGAAGGAAGTCGCCCGCGTTCGCGTGACGCGCAAGGACCTGGTTGCAACTGCGAAGTACGACCGCGTCGACGTGCGCACGGCGAACGACGGCTCGAAGGAAGTCGTCGCCATCGTATTCAAGGGATCGATCGAGAGCTTCCTCGTTGCCGACAATGCGGGGGTGGCCCTCGTCGACAAACCGTGATACAGAAATGAAGGTCCGTCGACACGTCTGGGCCGGCGACACGCCGGCCCTTTCTCCTTTGCCAAGACTTCCGGTGCTGAAAATGTCACTGATGCGATTCTGCCTGGTCGACCGCATCGTGGTCTTCACGCTTGCGGGTCTGTTGCTCGCGTTGCACGTGGACTTCCCGGCGCTCGCGGTGCTGACGGGCTTCGTGTCTGCCATCGCCTACTGGGGCGTTGAGACGTACGTCTATCCGAGGATCCGGGTCGCCGGTCAGTGGCGCATCCCGCTTCGCGCCGCCATCATCTTCATGACGGGTGAAGCGATCGGGATGATCACCATAGGCATTCCACTCGCCATGCGATTCGCGGGTCCGTTCGACTCGTTCGAGGCGTTCCGGGCGACGTTCGGTTGGGGCGGAGCGCTCGGCCTTGGCGTCGGCGCCGTCGGAACGATCATGTCGAGCTTTCAGGTCCTTACCGCGCAGACCGAGGAGCAACAGGCCGCGCTCGTCGCCTCGGAACGGCAGGCGGCGGAACTGCGCGAGCTCGTCGCGCGAGCCGAGACATCGGCGCTCCGGGCGCAGATCAATCCCCACTTTCTCTACAACGCGCTCAACACTCTCGCTTACCTCACCGAAGAGGATCCGGCGGCGGCGCGTCGCGTCGTCGAGAAATTGGCGCGGATCTTCCGCCGGACGCTCGAACGGTCATCCGACGCGACGACGACCCTGGCCGAGGAACTCGAGTTCGTCGCCGATTACCTTGCCATCGAGTGCGAGCGATTCGACGACGTACTGCACGTCAAGAGCTTCATCGAGCCCGAGACGCTTCGAGCGCGCGTGCCGACGATGATGTTGCAGCCGCTCGCCGAGAACGCCGTCAAGCATGGGATATGTCCGGTGGCCAACGGAGGAACGCTCGTGGTCCGTACGTCGCTCGTTCGCAGCTCGAACCGGTTGCGCATCGTGCTCGAGGACGACGGACGCGGGATGGATGATTCGCGGCTCGCCGAAGTAATGGGCGGGGGTGCCGGAGTCGGCATTTCGAACGTACGCGACCGACTGAAACTCCAGTACGGAGATCGGGCGACGGTCACCGTGCAGAGCCAGTTGGGCCAGGGAACGTCCGTCGTCCTCGAGTTTCCGTACGAGCCGGCAGAGACGCTCGTTCCCGCGCTCTCCGAGGCCTGAGGCAGGCGGACTGTGATTCGCGCTCTCATCGTGGACGACGAGCGGCGCGCACGCGCGTACCTCTCGAAGCTCGTCGCGGCGCACGATGACGTCGAGGTTGTCGGCGAAGCGCGCGACGGTCGATCGGCGCTGGAAGCAATCCGGGAATTGCGGCCGGACGTCGTGTTCCTCGACGTGCAGATGCCGGTAATGAACGGGCTCGAGGTGGCCAGGGCGCTGCCTGCGGAGGATCCCCCGGTCGTGGTCTTCACGACCGCGTACGATCAGTTCGCACTGGCGGCGTTCGACCTGAGCGCAACGGACTACCTGCTCAAGCCCTACGACGGAGACCGGCTCGCCCGCGCGCTCGATCGGGTGCGCGCGACGCGGCGTGGCTCGCACGAGGCGGCGCGCGACGAGACGGCCGACCGCCTGGCGAGACTGCTCGACGCGCTCGAGCGCAAGTCGGCGGAACCTACACCGATTTCGGTGCTTCGGCGCGTACCGGCGCAGTCGAAGGGCCGGATCGTGCTGCTCGACGCCGACCAGATCACGCACATCGCCTCAGAGGATCGGCTCGTCTTCGCGTACACGACCGATGAGAAGTACCTCGTCAATTTCGCCATCAAGGATCTCGAGAATCGACTGCCGGCGGGGACGTTTTTCCGGACGCACCGGTCGTGTCTCGTGAACCTCCGGCACGTGCGGGAAGTCGTGCCGTGGTTCCACGGAAAGCTGATGCTGACGCTCGAGGGTGGAGTGGAAGTTCCGGTCAGCGAGGATCGTGCGCCCGGGTTGCGTGCTGCAATCGGCCTCGCCGCCGACGATCGGCGGTAGAACGACTATTAGAGGGGCTTTGCGCCTTTGCGAGTGCTTGGCGTCTTTGCGAGAAAGTCTTGCCTGAAATCGGAGTTTCTCGCAAAGACGCAAAGGACTCGCAAAGGCGCAGAGGAAACCAGGGGCCAATTCGTATCGGGTCTATCGAACCGCCATCCATTCGTCGATCAGCGGATGCACGTCGCGAGGCACCACGTGCCCGCACTCGAAGATCCGCACCTCCACGGACCGCACGAACGGCTCGAGAGCAGCGCAATTCGTCCGCATCCGCTCCGGACTGTAGAACTCGTCGGTCGCGCCACCCACCATCAACACGTCGAAGGCACCACGCGCATAGTCACCGTTCGTCGCAAGGTCACCCGGAACGCCCCCACAGATACCGACCACTCCCCTCACCCGGCTCGGATTCACCAGCGCCACCCGGAAATTGAATGCTACCGCCTGTGAGAACGCGAGCAGAAACGCGCGATCGGACTCAATCCGGGGATCGTCCGCGGCATCGCGCAGCACGGTATCGACGGCGTCGCGGTGCAGCGCGAGCGACTCGTCGAACCGGTAGTTCGACGCCCATCCAAAGGCGTACTTGAGCGCCTGATCGCGATGCTCGGGATAGACGACATGCTGATGCGGACCCTGCAGCGCGGCAATCGCGTAGCGCGTCTCACTGATCCGCCGGGCCAGTCGCATCATCGACGACTTGTCGCCCCCGTAGCCGTGCATCGCCAGCACGAGCGGAAACGGCCCGTCGCCGTCAGGGACGTACAGGTCGTAGTAGCGCGGAAACTCCTGCGTGAAACGGCGTTCGACGGGCTCACTCATTCTGGTTCCTCGACACTCTCGCCTGATTCTGACTGACGCCGGAGCGCGACCGCGTTGCGGCGAAGGAATGCATCGATGCGCCCATCGAATACGGCGTCCACGGCACGGCCGGAAACCACGAGACCAGAGCGCGGATCACGGACTCTGCGGCGTCCCGACAGGACATAGGTCCGAACCGACTCGGATGTGGCTCCATTGGGCGCCGTGAGACTTCTCAGCAGCTCCGACGCAAGCTCGCGGTTGCGATCGAGGCTTGCCCCGTTCTGCAATCGCAGCGTCAGGGCGCCTCGTCGCGCCGTGACGCGAGACCGAATCCGGCCCGATCGCACTCCCGTAGCTCGCATCGCCTTCCCTTCCGTGATCTCGACGGCCGGAGTGCCAGCCGACGACGGGTCGTCGATCGGAGATACGAGTACCGTAGCGACGGCCGAGACGGTACGCGGACCGTCCGGTCCGGATCGCTCGTCGCGCAGTCGATGGACTCCGTGCTCGCCGGCAAGGTATCCGTAGGCGAAAGGCCCGTCGATTCTCAGGATGGCCATCGGCTCGCTCGATGTGTCGTCGCTCACGTGCTCGTGCAGCAACTCGACCGGCCGGCGAACGTGCTCGGCCCAGGACAGATAGATGCCCGTCAATCGCTCGAGCCATTCGGCGTCGTGCGCGCCGGCTCCCTGGACGCGAATCGTGACAAGCGCTGGACGGTCGTCGGACTCGGCGAAGATTCGAGTCTCGACGTCGAGGCGATCGACGGCAAGCTCGGCTCGAACGAGCGCTCGAGCCATCTCGTCGCGCGCCTGTCCGTCCTTTCGTGCTCGCGCCGCGCCGGCCCGGCGTTCGATTTCCGTGCAACGCGACGCAAGCTCGTCGAACCGCCCGACGATTCCGGCGATTCGGTTGTACTCCTCGAACGCCGAGAGCGCCTCGGACTGGTCGGTCCAGAAGCCAGGCTCGTGTCGAGCGCTTCGCATGGCGTCGAGCCGGTCACGCGCGCCGTCCAGTCCGTACGCCAGGCCGATTTCGGCCACGCGAGTCGCCAGCGAAGCCGCGGCGCCAGACACCTCGGCAAGGGTGAGACGGCGACCATCAACCTCCACTTCCTCGTCGATTTCCCGGGCGCGACGACTCTCGTCGGTGTCGATGATTCGTACGGCGACGTCGCGCGATCCGCGCGGTTCGAGACGAACGATTTGACCGGCCTCGATAGGTTGCTCCATCAGCGCGACCGCAAGCGGAACGACTATCGAGCGCGCGAGCTCGCGCTTGAGCGCCCGGGCACCGAATCTTGGATTGAATCCTCTGTCCATCACCGAATCCAGCACGCGATCGTCGACCTCGACCGCGATCTGCCGGTTGGCAATGCCTCGCCGCGAGTACACGCGGGCAAGCTCCGTAAGCGCGATTCGGCGAACTATCTCGCGAGAGAGCGAACGGAAGACGACGATGTGCTCGATCCGGTTCAGGAACTCGGGGCGGAACGTCTCGTCGAGAGCGCGCCTGACCCGCAAATCTGCCTCTTCGTCGCCCTCGGACGCGCCGTCGCCGAAGCCATGAATGGGCTTCGCCTGAAGCCGCGGATCGGTTCCGACATTCGACGTAAGGACTATTATCGTGTTGCGGAAATCGACCGTCTGACCGGCGGCATCCGTTAGCCGGCCATCGTCGAATACCTGCAGGAAGAGATCGGCAATGTTCGGGTGAGCCTTCTCGAACTCGTCGAGAAGTACCACCGCGAAACCGTGCTGGCGCATTGCTTCCACGAGCACACCCGACGTCGCCGGCCGCTTCGGATCACCGATCAGCTTCTCGAAACTGTGGTAGTCCTTGAACTCGGACATGTCGAATCGCAACATCCGGGATTCGCTGCCAAAGAGGAACTCGGCGAGTGCCTTCGCCAGCTCAGTCTTGCCTACACCCGTCGGACCGACGAAAAGGAACGTGCCGATCGGCCGAGCGGGATCGTTCAGTCCCGCCTTGTAGAGCGCGATCGTCTCGACGATTCGATCGAGCGCGTGCTCCTGCCCGAGCACCCGCTCGTTGAAGAACGCGCGAATGTTCGACGTCGACATCCGCTCGGCGTCCGAGAGGATGAACATCGGAAGCCCGGACGACTGAGAGAACGCTTCGTCCACGACGTGGGAGGTCACGATCGGAGCCGAGTCTCCGGCATTCTCGGCTGCGTGGTGAGCGGCACGCTCGAACAGTTCGATCGCCTTCCCGGGCTGATGGCGGTACGGCAGAAAACGGTCCGTGATCTCGACCGCGCGTTCGAGTGCAGTTTCGTCGAAACCCACACCACGGCGTCCGGCCAGCGCCGCCGCTGCCGCCGAGAGAATTGGTCGCACGCTCTCTGGAGGCAAGGGATCGACACGCAGCGGAACGAAGAGGTTCCGGAACGAGGGCATCAAGTCGAGGAAGCTCGTGATCTGGCCCCTCGTTGCCTCGCCGATCAGAGAGATCCGATGCGACTCGATGAACTCCTTGAGAAGGTCCGCCATGGTCTCGTGCGTGGACTCGCTGCGGCCCACGGACGTGAGGTTCCAGATGTCGGTTACGTAGAGCGCGGAGTCCGGAATCGATTCAAGCTCGCGCACGAGCGATGTGACCTTTGACTGCCACTCGCCGAGGTATTTCGTCTCGGAGATCATCCGCGACGTGGAGGTTCGGAAGACGCGCAGTCCGTTCAGCGGATCGTTCGGCGCGCCAGCGTCATCATCCGAGACCAGGCGATGGATGACGGAGGTCTTGCCGACACCCGCTTCGCCAACGAGCAGGACGCTGCGCCGCGCAACGATCAGCTCGCGAAGCTGCCGCGACTCCGCCTCGCGGCCAATGACGACCGGAGCCTCGCCACGCGCCGCAAGCAGACGCAGGTCGTCCGAACACTGATCGAGAGCAAGGTCGTAGAGCGCCATGGTTCGCCGCCCGGCGATTATTCGTCAGGGGGGCGACGCACCGCAACGAGCGGCGCGAAGCGGCGGGGGACGAGAGCGAGCTTGACGCGCTCGTCGGGTTGGCCCTGCTCGGACGAGAGGTGCTCGCGAAGTGCCGCGAGAATCTGCTCGAAGTCCCGCTGCATGTGATCCATCCGTTCGAGCATGTCGAGAATGATGCCCACACCAGCGAGGTTCACGCCCAGGTCACGCGTGAGCGACAGAATCGTTTCGAGTCGGACGAGGTCCTCATCGGTGTAGAGGCGCGTGTTGCCCTTGGATCGCGACGGCTTGAGAAGACCCTCGCGCTCGTACAACCGAAGCGTCTGTTGGTGGAGACCATACGTCTCGGCGACAACGCCGATCGTGTAGGTCATCGACTTCTTGCGCATCGCTTCGCGTCTCCAGTTTCAGGAATCAGGACGAACCGGACGGTTCGATCCCGGGCAGATTGGCACGGGGATTCTCGGAATTGAGTCGCGCGAACTCGGCAAGTACTTTCTTCGTCTCTTCGCTGATCACCGAGGGCAGCACGATACGGACCTCCACGAACTGATCGCCGCGTACGTTGCCGCGAAGCGACGGTACGCCTCGATCGCGGAGCCGGAATTTCTGCCCCGACTGTGTTCCCGGGGGAATACGCATGACCGTTGGCCCGTCGATGGTCGGTACGTCGATCTTGGCGCCAAGGGCCGCCTCGGGAACCGTCACCGGGATCGAGCAGTAGAGGTTGTCGCCCTTGCGCGTGAAGAACGGATGATCGCTGACCTTGGTAATGATGAAGAGATCGCCCGACGGCCCTCCGCGCTTTCCGGCGTGCCCCTTGCCAGCGACGCGCACGCGTGATCCGGTGTCGACACCGGGCGGAATCTTGACGTTTCGAATCACGTCTCGTTTCTCGACGGCGCCCCTGCCGCGACAAGACGGGCAGACTGCGGAAGCGTTCCGAACCTGACCTGTGCCACCGCACTCGGCACAAGCTTCCGATCGACTGATAGTGATGTTCGTCGTAAGTCCCCGGAGCGCCTCGTCGAAGCTGATCGACAGTGGGTACTCGATGTCTTCGCCGCGCTTCGGCTGGGGAGGCTCGGGTTGAGCCGCACGCACCCCTGGGGGCGGACGGAATCCGGCTCCGGGGCCGCCGCCACTGAACAGGTCCGAGAAGATGTCGCGGAAGCTCGAGGCTCCGAATCCCGAGAAGTCAAAGCCAGGGCCGCCGCCTTCCTGCGCCATTCTCTCGGTAGCTTCGGAGTAAGTGCCGTAGCGGTCGTAGATCTCGCGCTTCTTCGGATCCGAGAGCACGTCAAAAGCTTCCGATATCTTCTTGAACTGGTCCTCCGCATCCTTCTTTCCCGGATTGACGTCCGGGTGAAATTTGCGGGCCAGCCTGCGGTAGGCCTTCTTGATGTCCTCGGGCTTGGCGTCGCGCGCAACGCCGAGCACCTTGTAGAAGTCGTCGCGTGCCATCGCTCACCACGGTTGCGGCCGCTAGCCGGAATGCAGGGAGACCGTGTTGCCGGAGTGGCCCCGTCGAAGAGGCCACCCCGGCGATCACACGATCGGAGAAGTGCGACCGTCGCTACTTTCGATCGTCGTCAGCGTCCGCATACTCGGCGTCGATGACGTCATCGTCACCGCCCGCAGAGCCCGATGCGCTGGAGCCTGAAGCGCCCGCCTTGGCCGCATCCGCCTCCGTATTCGCCGCTTGCGAGTACATCGCCTCGGCAAGCTTGTGCGACGCCGTCTGAAGCTTCTCGAATGCGTCGTTGAGCTCGGCCGCTTCAGCCGATTCGTTCTGCAGTTTCAGCTTGGCGTCCTCGAGCGCCCGATCGATCTCGGCCGCCGTGGTCGAGTCGACCCGGTCGCGGAAGTCCGCAAGCGACTTTTCGGTCTGATAGATGAAGCTGTCGAGCTTGTTGCGCGCATCGATGCGCTCGCGCATCTTGCGGTCCTCGTCTGCGTGCGACTCGGCTTCGCGCATCATCTTGTCGACATCGTCCTTCGACAGACCCGAGCTGGACGTAATCGTGATCTTCTGCTCGCGACCCGTTCCAAGGTCCTTTGCCGAGACGTTCACGATGCCGTTCGCGTCGATGTCGAACGTGACCTCGACCTGCGGCACGCCACGCGGTGCGGGCGGGATGCCCACGAGGTGGAATTTTCCGAGGGTCCGGTTGTCGCGTGCCATCGGACGTTCGCCCTGCAGCACGTGCACTTCCACCGACGTCTGGCTGTCGGAGGCCGTCGAGAATGTCTCTGACTTCCGGGTCGGGATCGTCGTGTTGCGTTCGATGAGCTTCGTGAAGACGCCACCGAGCGTCTCGATGCCGAGGCTGAGCGGCGTGACGTCGAGCAGCAGCAGGTCCTTCACGTCGCCCGCAAGCACACCGGCCTGCAGCGCCGCGCCAACCGCAACGACTTCGTCAGCGTTGACGCCGCGATGCGGCTCCTTGCCGAAGAACTTCTTGACGAGATCCTGAACGCGCGGAATTCGCGTCGAGCCACCGACAAGGACGACCTCGTCGATCTGGCTCGCCTGCACTCCTGCGTCCTTCATTGCCTGCTCGCACGGCTTGAGACAGCGCTGGAGGATGTCCTCGACGAGCTGCTCGAACTTCGCACGCGTGAGCTTCATTACCAGATGCTTCGGACCGGACTGGTCTGCCGTGATGAACGGCAGGTTGATTTCGGTCTCGGACGTCGACGACAGCTCGATCTTCGCCTTCTCAGCAGCTTCCTTCAGGCGCTGAAGCGCCATCTTGTCGGACGAGAGGTCGATGCCCTGATCCTTTTTGAATTCCTCGATGATCCAGTCGATGATCTTCTGGTCGATGTTGTCGCCGCCGAGGTGGGTGTCGCCGTTCGTCGATTTCACCTCGACGACGCCTTCGCCGACTTCGAGGATCGAAATGTCGAACGTGCCGCCGCCGAAGTCGAACACCGCAATCGTCTCGTCCTTTTTCTTGTCGAGGCCGTAGGCGAGCGCCGCGGCCGTCGGCTCGTTGACGATACGCATCACTTCGAGACCCGCGATCTTGCCGGCATCCTTCGTCGCCTGGCGCTGCGAATCGTTGAAGTAGGCTGGAACAGTGATGACCGCCTTCGTGACTTTCTGTCCCAGGTAGTCCTCAGCAGCAGCCTTGAGCTTCTGCAGGATCATCGCCGAGATTTCGGGCGGCGACCACTGCTTGCCACCTGCATTCACGCGAACGTCGTTGCCGGCGGGCTCGACCATGAAGGGGACCATCGTCATCTCTTCGTTCACTTCAGCGACGCTACGGCCCATGAAGCGCTTGATCGAATAGACGGTGTTCTCCGGATTGGTGACGGCCTGACGCTTGGCAACCTGGCCAACCAGGCGATTCCCGTCCTTGGTAAAGGCCACGACGGATGGCGTTGTTCGCGATCCTTCCGAGTTCGTGATTACGACTGGCTCGCCGCCTTCCATCACCGCAACGACCGAGTTGGTCGTACCGAGGTCGATTCCAATGATCTTGCTCATCCTGCTCTTCCCTCCAGTGCGCTTTCGAGCAATCTACTCACGACCACTCGACGTTTCGTTTCTCACCCGCCGAAATATAAAACTTGAGTGTCTTCGTGTCAAATTCTTTTTCGAATCGGGAGTCAACTTAAGCGAAGTCGTTGATTTCATGTCGATTACTGGACCGGCAGGTGGTTGGGACCGAGCTGTATCACGCGGGATGGGGCGAACTTGTGAGGCCGGCCCATCGCTGCGCTCCGGGTTCGGTCAATCGGGAGTCGTGACTGTCCTCACCGGGCAGGACCGAACCCGGAGCGCAGCGACGGGCCAGCTACGCGCAAGTGAGTTCCTGGACGAGCGCCCGTTACTGAGCCGCCATCCGAATCTGCCACTCCGCGACCTGAGTGCGAGCATGGTGGATATAGTGAAATCCCGAAACGACTATGCTCGCAGCCGTCACATAGATTGAGACCGTGAGCAGCAGCTCAGGCAGGTTGAACGCCCGGGTAAGCAGGAACAGGAAAAGCACCCACAACTCTATGTTCGTGTTGAGTTTCCCGAGAAACGTCGGTGTGAAACCGGAAAAACCGGTGACCCGGTATATCAGGAGCGCCGCGCCGAGGATGCCCAAGTCCCGGCCGACCGCCAGCGTTGCAAGCCACCACGGAAGTGGTTCGAAGCCGAATCCGGGTATCGACACCGCCACGAACGTCGCGACGAGAAGCAGTTTGTCCGCTATCGGATCCAGGAGCCGCCCGAAGTCGCTCGATTGCTCGAGTTTCCGTGCAATCAGGCCGTCCAGCAGATCGGTCAGTCCGGCCAGGAACACGATGACCAGAGCCAGTCCGAATCTAGCGTAGAGGATGCACCACACAAGGGGGATCGCCGCGATGCCGCGCGCAATCGTGAGGAGGTTCGGGACGTTGAGGACTTCCTTTTTCACGCGAGAACGTGTGGGCTAGCGAAGCACCGCGAGCTGACGTCGTCAATCGGCCTCGTACTCCTCGTCGGTCTGCCGCTTCTTGTAGAAGATCCACGCAATACCGACGCTGACAACATAGAGCGCAATCATCGGCGCGGCAAAAACGAGCAGGTTCGGAATGTCGGCCGTCGGCGAGACGACCGCGGCGACTATGAAGATCCCTATCAGCGCGTAACGCCAGAATTTGATAAGCGTTCCCGCCGTCATCAGGCCGAGCCGTGCCAGGAAGTACGTGACCGTCGGAATCTGGAATACCAGACCAAGTCCCAACATGATGAAAAGGATGAGGTCGAAATACTCGTCGGCGTTGATTAGCGGCTGGAAGTTTCCGGCACCGAGCTCGATCAGGTACTTGCAGGCAGCCGGAAACGCTATCGTGTAGGCGAACACCACGCCGAGGCCAAAGCAGACCGACCCAAGTCCTACGAATGGAACTACATAGGATCGCTCGTGTGCATACAGACCGGGCGATATGAAGCCCCACAGCTGCAGTAGCAGGAACGGCATCGCAAATACGATCGCCGTGTAGAACGCGACCTTTACATAGAGGTTGAACGTGCCCTGGACGGTTTCGATTACGAGCCGGTCGCCAGGCTGCGCATACGTCGCCTTTGCGACGAGATCGGCCGGCAGTGGCGATCCCTCTGGAAAGAGCCGCTGACCGACGCCCCACGGGCGGGTCGGGACGATCGTGCGTTTTCCGTCCTCGGCATCCTCGATCCGCGCAGCAATCGTCGTCCCGGCAGGAATCTCGATGCCGTCTAGCTGGACGGGAGCCCGAAAGGTGTACTGAATCTCGGTTCCGGCCGGGATCGTCAACAGATCGATTGCTCCGGAGGACGTCACCGCAAGTTGCTGAGTCGCTTTCGCCTCGGCGAGTGCCGCAGTGACGGGCACCGACAGGAAGTTGAAGATCCGATCGGCGAAGAACCATCCGACAACGAACATGACCGCGATGGCGATCGCCGATCGCACGAGGCGCGAGCGCAGTTCGTCGAGATGCTCGAGAAACGACATCTCGTGGCCGGGCCCGGACGGCGTGGTTGACATTGCTGGCTAAGCCACCGGAGGTGCCGCGGGTTCGTCAGCCGGCGCCTCAACCTCTTTGACGGTAGGCATCGAGGCGTGCGAGAGACGGTCCGCGGCCGCTCGAGCCGAAGACGGGTCGGCGTCCAGGATCTCGGGATCGGCGGATCGCGCCAACGTGTTCGCCGCAGGCTTCGGTTCGATCGGACGGCGCTTCTCCAGATCGACCTCTTCTTCCCACGTTCGCTTGAAGTCTTCCGAAGCGCGCTTGAACTGACCGAGCGCACTGCCGATCGTCTTGCCGAGTTCCGGGAGCTTTCGCGGTCCGAAAATCAGCAGGGCAATGACGAAGATGAAGAAGAGTTCCGTGAACCCGAGGCTTCCGAACATCCGGTAAATCGCTCCCTGATCGGCCTTCGGCCGTCATGTTGCCCGCTCGTCACAACCGCCTGAAGTCTAGGCCGCACCCCAGACCCTGTCAACGCGGCCACCCTGCGTACGAGTACGCGTGGGGCCTCCGGGACGGGAAAAGGTGCAAGGTCGTCCTACGGCGCCGGCGGGCACGGCGGATCTCGGTCACGCCATCCAGTAGTTCCGGTCGAGCGATCGGTAGCGCACCGCCTCGGCGACGTCCGAGCCGGCGATCCGGTCGCGTCCGGCAAGATCCGCCATCGTTCGGGCGACCTTCAGAATCCTGTGGTAGGCCCGCGCCGAAAGCCCCATTCGCTTCACGGCTGTCTCGAGCCGCGACTGCGAGGCCTCGTCGAGGGAACAGTGATCGCGGACAAGCCGTGCAGACATCAGGCTGTTTGACCGAATCGGTTCACCGGCATTCCGGAAACGAAGTTTCTGCCGTTCGCGCGCGAGCATGACGCGATCGCGAATGGCCGCCGACGGCTCGGCCGCCTTCGAAGACGCTAGCTCCGAGTACTGCAGCGCCGGCACCTCGATCTGAATGTCGATTCGGTCGAGAAGAGGTCCCGAGATTCGCGCGACGTATCGCTGGATCTGGTGGGGTGTGCATCGGCACTGCCCCGTCGGGTCACCCCACCGGCCGCACGGACACGGATTGAGCGCGGCTACCAGCATCAGCCGCGCCGGAAACGTGAGCGACATCAGCGCCCGGCTGATCGTCACGTTTCCATCCTCGAGCGGCTGCCGCAATACCTCTAGAGCATTGCGATCGAACTCGGGCAGCTCGTCGAGAAAGAGGATGCCGTTGTGGGCGAGTGAAACCTCGCCAGGACGGGGCGGCGCTCCGCCACCGACGAGGCCAGCGTCCGAAACCGTGTGGTGCGGAGCCCGGAACGGCCGCACGCGGACGAGTCCGCCTCCGTTGGTCAGACCAGCCACCGAATGCACGACCGATGTCTCGAGCGCCTCCTCGAAAGTGAACGGAGGCAGGATGGTCGGGATCCGCTTCGCGAGCATCGTCTTGCCACTGCCCGGCGGACCGATCATCAGCAGGTTGTGCCCGCCTGCAGCCGCGACCTCGAGCGCCCGTTTCGAAGACGCCTGCCCCTTCACCTCCGAAAAGTCGACCGTATAGTCATTGAGGCCGCTGAGCAGTCTTTCCGCATCGATACGTACGGGCATCGGCGACTGGCCGCCGGTGATCGACCGGACGAACCGAATGACGTCCGCGAGGGACGCCGCCGCATAGACGTCGACCCCGCGGACGACCGCCGCTTCTTCGACGGACTCTTCCGCGACGACGAGGCGTCGCACGCCGGTTCGAGCACATGCGACCGCGACGGCGAGCGCTCCGCGCACCGGCCGTACCCTTCCGTCGAGACCCAGCTCACCGTAGAAGAGGGTGTCGCCGATGCGGTCGATGTCCTTTCCCATGTCGCCGCTCGCCGCGAGGATGCCGACGGCAACGGGCAGGTCGTATCCGGATCCGCCTTTCCGGATGTCGGCCGGCGCAAGATTCACGGTGACGCGCGCAAATGGAAAACCGAAGCCGGTGTTCGTGATCGCCGAACGGATGCGCTCCCGCGATTCACGAACCGCGGCGTCCGGCAGGCCGACCATGAGGAAGGAGCCGTTCTGCTCGCCCTGGATCGGCTTGATGTCGACTTCGGCGTCGATTGGATTGGCTTCGACGCCCAACAGAGACGCCGTCTTGACGGTAAAGTGCACGATGCTCGACCTCCGTTTGACGAAAAAGGGCCGCGGCCGAGCATCGGCGCTTACGGCGCCGGCGTTCGTCCGCGACCCATGATCGAGTCGACGATGGTAGAGGTTGCGTGCGGCCTACTCGCCGAACCTGATTCCCTGTGCGAGCGGCAACTCGTTTCCGTAGTTGATCGTGTTCGTCTGGCGTCGCATGTACGCCTTCCACGAATCCGATCCACTCTCGCGACCGCCTCCCGTGTCCTTCTCGCCGCCAAACGCGCCACCGATCTCGGCACCGCTCGTGCCGAGGTTCACGTTGGCGATGCCGCAATCCGATCCGAGCGCCGAAAGGAAGAGCTCAGACGACTGCATGCTGTCGGTGAATATTGCCGATGACAGCCCCTGTGGCACGTCGTTCTGGATCCGAATGGCATCGTCGAGCGAGTCGACCTCGATGAGATAGACGATCGGAGCGAACGTCTCTTCGTGCGTGACGCCCATCTCGGCGGTAGCACGCACGATGGTCGGCTGGACGAAGAACCCGGGCTGGTTCAGGCGATGTCCGCCGTAGAGCACTTCTCCGCCCTGTTCCCTGGCCAGTTCGATCGCAGCCATCATCGACACTACCGCGCGTTCGTTGACGAGCGGCCCCATAAGCGTCCCTTCGGCAAGCGGGTCGCCGATTACGACAGTCTTGTAGGCCTCGACGAGCTGTCGGGTGAACTCCTTCGCGATTCCCTTCTGCAGCAGCACACGCCGGGTCGACGTGCAGCGCTGTCCGGCCGTACCGACCGCTCCGAAGAGCACCGCTCTCAACGCCAGGTCGAGCCTTGCATCGTCGAGCACGATGATCGCGTTGTTGCCGCCGAGCTCGAGCAGCGACCGGCCGAGCCGCCGGGCGACGGCTTCGCCAACCGATCGACCCATTCCGCAGCTGCCCGTGGCCGAGACGAGCGGTATCCGCCGATCGTTGGCCATCGCCGCGCCGATGTCGCGCCCGCCAACAACGAGCGGAAAGAGACCCGGAACGCCGTGGGCGCGCAGGATCGGCTCGACGATCTTCGTCGTCGCGACCGCCGTGAGCGGCGTCTCCTCGGAAGGCTTCCACACTACCGAGTCACCGCATACGGCCGCGAGCAGAGCGTTCCACGACCAGACAGCTACTGGAAAGTTGAAGGCCGAGATGACGCCGACGACACCCAACGGATGCCACTGCTCGTACATCCGGTGCGACGGCCGCTCCGAGTGGATCGTAAGGCCGTAGAGTTGGCGCGACAGACCGACCGCGAAATCGGCAATGTCGATCATCTCCTGGACTTCGCCTTCGCCCTCGGCGCGGATCTTGCCGCATTCCATCGAGACGAGTGCCCCGAGTGCGGCCTTCTTTTCGCGAAGAGCGTTGCCGATCTGACGGACGACTTCTCCGCGCTTCGGAGCCGGCATCACGCGCCAGACCTCGAATGCCCTCCGGGCAGCCTCTACCGCTCGATCGTAGTCCTCGACGCTGGCCATCCGCACCGTTGCAATCGGCTCGCCGGTCGCCGGGTTGACCGAAACGAGGTCGCCGCCGCCAGGCTCGTCGACCCACGAGTCCGTATACACTCCGGAGTTCACCGCTCCGAGACCGAGTTCCTTGAGAATTTCGTTCATCCGTCGCCGTCCACGAAATGACGCACGGTCACCACGGGACGCCTCCTTTGAGAAATATGCGAGCTGTCGAACCGCGTAGGGTAGCGCACCGCGGAAGCAGAGGGAAAGGCGTAGCCGTAAAGAGTGCTAAGAGTCACGGTGAACACAGAGAATGACCCACAGGTCCCCTGTGCTCTCCGTGACTCTGTGCTCTCTGTACGGCCACGACTTGTTCCGGCACGGCCGCCGTCAATCCTACTCGGGTCGCCAGTCGCTCGGGAACAGACTTTCCTTGACGCCGAAGACGGCAATCACCGTGAGTCCGAGCGCCATCGTGCCGAACACTACGTCGCTAAGAACCAGATGCTCTTCAACGAAGAAAGAAAGCGATCCAAGCCCGCACAACAACCCTACAATGGCGTACACGGTAGCGGCCGAAATTCGAACCCAGAGCGGACCAGTCGCACATTCTTCCGGCGGCAGATCCGTCACGAGACCGACTTCGGAGGCCGCGCTCCCGCCATCATCCGCGCACGTCGCGTCCGCACAATTCGGACAGGCCGTGCCGGCCTCAGGGAGATCCGCGCCGCACGCCTCACAGCGTGCAACGACCATTTGGGGTTCGGCCATCATTCCGGATTGACGCGAGGCCGGTGGATCAGAGCCACGGCGCGAGCCGCGATTCCTTCGCGGCGACCGATCGGTCCGAGCCCTTCCTCGGTCGTCGCCTTGACCGACACGCAGTCCTCGGCGACGCTCATCGCGTCGGCGAGCCGGGACTGCATCGCCGGAATATGCGGCTTCATGCGTGGAGCCTCAGCCACGATGATCGAGTCCACGTTGCCGATCTCGTAGCCACGCGTCGCAAGCAGGCCGACCGTATGTCGAAGGAGCTCGAGGCTGTCCGCGCCGCGCCATCGATCGTCCGTGTCGGGAAAGTGTCCGCCAATGTCACCGAGCGCGGCAGCTCCGAGTAGCGCGTCGATGATGGCATGTGTAAGCGCATCGGCGTCGGAGTGTCCCTTGAGCCCGCGTTCATGATCGATGGCGACTCCCCCGAGAATCAGCGCGCGACCTTCCACGAGTTGGTGGACGTCGTAACCGATTCCCACGCGAAAACTCGACATGTCGCGATGATAGCACAGCGGGCCGGGGCCGGACGGAGGCCTACCGGCTTTGGCTGCGGCCCGCTCGGGGATCGTCGAGGCGCCGCGCGATGGCTTCGGCGAACGAAAGGTCTTCGGGTCTGGTCACCTTGATATTGAACGGCGACCCGTCGACCACCGAGACTGGATACCCGGCGCGTTCGACTACCGACGCCTCGTCGGTCCCTCGCCATCCCTCTCGAGTCGCCGCGTCGAGTGCGCTTCTGAGAATCCCGTACCGGAAGGCCTGCGGAGTCTGCGCAAGTACCACCTTCGTACGATCGATCGTGCCGACGATCCGGTCGCCGTCGATCTGCTTTACCGTGTCGGCGACAAACTGCGCAGCGATCGCCGCACCGGTCTCCCTGGCCCGTCGGATGACCGCCGAAAAGAGCGAAGCCGCTGCGAACGGTCTGACCGCGTCGTGCACCGTCACGACGCCGGCGCCTTCGGGCCGTATCGCTTCGAGCCCCCGGACGACTGAGTCCTGACGCTCTGCACCGCCGATGACGATCTGCACGAGCTTCGTGATACCGGCTCGCTCGGCTATGTCGAGCACAGTGCGCAGCTCGCCTTCGCCTGTCGCGACGATGATGGCGTCGACGTCAGGGCAGGACTGCACCTGCCTCAGAGTGCGGGAGAGTATCGACTCGCCTGCGATCTCCAGATACTGCTTCGGCGTCGGACCGCCAATGCGCTTTCCCCGGCCCGCGGCCGGAATGATGACGCTGTTCATCGACCCGCTCAGGTGACGCGCGACACCGACCCGGCCGGCAGCGGCTTCGGTTCGCGATCCCCGCTTGCGTCACGCGACGCGGGCGGAGGCGCCTCACGTCCGTTCTCCCGCTGCTGGTCACGATCCCGCGATCGGCCCTCGTCGCCATATTTCCCGAAGATCATCTTTCCGGCTGTCGTCTGCAGCACGCTCGTCACGCTGATGTCGATGTTCTTGCCAATCAGCCGCCTCGCGTTGTCCACGACAACCATCGTGCCGTCATCGAGATAGGCGACACCCTGGTTGTACTCCTTCCCTTCTTTCAGCACGTAGACCCGCATGATCTCGCCGGGAAGTACGACCGGCTTGAGCGCGTTTGCCAGCTCGTTGATGTTGAGCACCGGGACGCCGCGGAGCTGCGCGACCTTGTTGAGGTTGAAGTCGTTCGTGACGATCTTCCCTTCCATTCGACGCGCCATCTCGATCAGCTTGTGGTCGACCTCGCGGATTTCGGGAAAGTCCGTTGTCGAAATCTGCACTTCGGCGCTCGCCTTCTTCTGTATGCGCTGGAGAATGTCGAGGCCGCGGCGTCCACGGTTACGTTTGATGGAATCCGAACTGTCCGCGATCTGCTGCAGTTCGTGCAGGACGAACTGAGGGATGACGAGCGGACCACCCATGAAGCCGGTCTCGCAGATATCGGCGACGCGGCCATCTATGATTACCGACGTATCGAGGATCAATGGCGCCGACCGCGTCCCACCTCGCTCGCTGAAGATCCCGCCAAGCGCCGACAGGTCGAGGAAGTCACCCTTGGCAGCGCCGACGATCAGCCCGACGTATGCCATGAAAAGCGTCAGCGCGAGTGTCACGAACGAGCCGATCTCCTTGGGGATGGCTTCCTGCGCCGAGATGAGAAACCCGATGAGCGAGGCACCGATGATCCCGAGAATCGAGCCAACGGCAGCGCCGATCAGCGTCTTGAGCGTCGCGCGTCGGACCCGGGTTTCGAAGAAGATGATTGCCGCGGCGATCGCGAGTGCCAGCAGGGCCGAGGCGACGCTCTGACCGGGAATCGGAGAGAGCAAATAGCCCGAGCCGACGAGGAGCGCCGTGAAAACAACTCGAATAATGAGGAAGTCGATATGCATATGAGGAGGACCGTCCAGGACTGAGGACCGATACATCCCGCATCGTAGCCCAGATGTTCATGCGAGCGGAAGGACCGGCGCTCTGGTGAGCGTCTTGAGAGTCGATTCGACTCGCAACCGATTGACTCCGTGTCTCCGTGGCTCCGTGTCTCTGTGTGCGAAGCTCTTCGAGAACCAAGAAGAGCTACGCACACAGAGACACGGAGCCACGGAGGCACATCGTTGGCGCTCAGAGCAGCGCTTCGATCGCGTCTGCGACGGTGCGCACTCCGACGAGCTCCAGTCCGTCGTCCAGGGTCGGCAGACCGGCGATGTTCGTCTGAGGAAGTACGGCCCGACGGAACCCCATCGCCAGAGCTTCGCGAAGCCGGAGCGATGCCTGAGCGATGGCGCGGACCTCGCCCGCCAGGCCGACTTCACCGAAGACGACCGTTCGTTCGTCCACCGCGCGGTTTCGGTGGCTAGAGGCGATCGCCGCGACGAGACCGAGGTCGACCGCCGGCTCGTCGAGCTCGATTCCTCCGGCAACGTTCACGAACACATCGTCACCAATCAGGTGCATCCCCAGCCTCTTGTCGAGCATTGCCATCAGCAGCGACACGCGATTTGCGTCGACGCCGACCGTCATACGCTTGCCGGTTCCGTACTGACTGGACGACACGAGAGCCTGAAGCTCGACGAGGATCGGTCGCGATCCCTCGAGCGCCGCCACCACGACCGAGCCCGCCGCGCCGACCGGCCGCTCACTCAGGAACATCGCCGAGGGGTTTGCGACAGGCACGAGTCCGCGCTCCGTCATTTCGAATATGCCGAGCTCGTTGGCGGCGCCGAACCGGTTCTTCACGGCCCGCACGATGCGGTGATTGTGGTGCCGCTCACCTTCGAAGTAGAGGACCGTGTCGACGATGTGCTCGAGCGCCTTGGGTCCGGCGATGTTGCCGTCCTTCGTCACGTGGCCGATGAGAAACACGGGCACCGAGTGGTTTTTCGCGAGCATCAGGAACTGGCCCGCGACCTCCCGGACCTGCGAGACACTGCCTGGCGCCGACTCGAGCTTCATCGAGAAGATCGTCTGAACCGAGTCGACGATGATCGCACCTGGATCGAGCGATTCGATCTGTTCGAAGATCCGCTCGAGACACGTCTCCGGAAGAAGGTAGAGTCCGTCGGCCTCGAGCCCGAGGCGCTCGCCGCGCAGCTTGATCTGGCGCTCCGACTCTTCGCCGCTCACGTAGAGGACGGTGCCGTGCGATGCCGAGAGCGCGCCGGCGACCTGAGCCATGAGCGTCGACTTGCCGACGCCCGGCTCTCCGCCGATGAGAACGAGACTTCCCGGCACGATCCCGCCTCCGAGGACGCGATCGAACTCGGCGATGCCTGAAGCCCGTCTCGAGTCGTCCTGACTTTCGATGTCGGCGTAGCGAAGCGGCCGCGTCGCGTTCAGTCCGAACATCCCGCGCCGGTCCGTTTCCGTTGCCGGTGACGAGGTCGATCGTTCCTCGACGAACCCGTTCCATTCACCGCAGTCAGGGCACTTGCCGAGCCACTTCGGCGACTGAAATCCGCAGCTTTGACACGCGTATACGAGGCGCGGGCCCTTCGATTTCGACATGGCGCCGAGTCTAGCACACGGTCATCAGGGCCACTTGAGCATCGAGGTCGAGGCGCGTATCCTGCGTCACGAACAGGGGGAACACCTCGTCATGCGCATCCGGTCCATAGTCAATCGCATCATCGCCGACGGCATCGTCACGCGTGCCGAACGAGCGGAACTGGTCCACGCAGTCGCCGAGGACCCGGAGCTGACCGAGGAGGAGCGGATGGAGGTCGGACGGCTCGTCGAGCTCATCCGCAACGGAGACGTTCGACTCGTCGACGACGAAACCCCAGCGGACGCGTGAGCCCGACCGTTCGTTACTCCGTGTTGCCTATCCGTTCGACCGGAGCATTCGCCTCGACGTCCCAGGCTCCGCGCCCGTTCCCGGACAGGTTGCTCGCCTCGATGCGGCCCGCGCCTCCCTTGTGAACCCAGACGCCCTCGTAGCCATTCCGGTTGATCCGGCATCGACGGACGATGGGAGCGGCGCCATCACGAATCTCGACACCGGCGAATGCGTTGCCGACGACGTCGCACTCCTCGAGCGTGCCGAGGGCCTTTTCGTAAGTGAAGACGCCGCCTTGCTTGTTGTCACGCACCTTGGTTCGTCGCAGCAGCGGGTTTGCACCTGATTTGGCCTCGAGGCCCGAGAGCGCGTTGGCCGCGATGTCGCAGTCGTCGAATACAGCCTCGCTCCGATCACTCGCGAAGACGCCGGCGGTCAACCCATCCCGGAATCGACAACGTCGGAATACAGGCGTCGCGCCCGCCCGTACGTCGGCGCCCGCAAGGGCATTCGACGCGATGTCGCAGTCCTCGAACACGCCGCCGGAATTCGAGCAAAGCACTCCGGCCCCGAGTCCGTTACGGATCTTCGTCCACCGGACGAGGAGGGATCCGCCGTCCGAGATTTCCACGCCGGCCAGACCGCAGCCGGAGATATCCGAGTCGTTCACGGTACCCGAACCGCCCCGTGTCGAGAGGATGCCGTGTTGTCTGCCGTCGGTGATCCGGGAGCGCTGGACCGCGATCGAGCCCGCATCCGAGACGTCTATGCCCGCGAGTCCGTTGCGCGCGAGATCGACATCGTCGACGAACGCGGTCGAGTTCTTCGTGACTGCCAGTCCCGTTCGATCGTTGTCGTGAATGCGTGTGCGGCGAATCGACACGGCGGCTCTATCGCGTGCCTCAACACCAGAGAACGCGTTGTCGAACAGCTCGCAGTCCTCGAGGTCGAGCCCGCCGCCGGAATGGACGAACGCGCCGCTGGCGCGGCCACCGTGAATGCGCGTCCTCCGCGCAACGACACGTCCGCCGTCTGCGGCTTCGAGTCCGGCAAGTGCGTTCGAGGCGACCTCGCTCGTGTCGAGCTCGGCGAGCCCTCCGTCGTAGGCAAAGACGCCTCCCGCGCGGCCATCGCCGAATCTGCAGTCCGACGCTACCAGTCGCGCCCCGGCGCCGTGGACGGCGATGCACGCGAGCGCGTCCGAACTGACATCGCACTGGTCCAGTGAGAGTCGCCCCCCGGACACGTCGATTCCGTAACTGTCCGCAGGCTCCGTCGATCCTGTCAGCCGGATCGTGATTCCTCGCACGCTCGCCCACGGTGCGGTCACGAGCAGTGCATCCGCATCTGCGCTCTCGAGCACGATGTCCGCTCGCGCGCCCTCGCCCACTATCGTCACTGAACGAACGATCTCGAGACTCTCGTGGTAGGTTCCCGGCCGGACCACTATGCGTCCGCCAAGCGGAGCCGCGGCCACTGCGGCTGCGATCGAGCGGTATGGTCCCGACACCGAAACGACGAGGTCCCGCCCCGCGCGCGGCACCGCCGAAGTCGCGCGTGGCCGGCGCTGTAATCCGTCGGCCCCGACGGTCGCAGCGAGCAGCGCGGCTGCGACCGTCAGCAGGCAGATCGCCACGCGACGCACCAGACCTATTCCCGGTTTCCGACGCGCTTCAGAGTCGTGTCCGCCGCGACGTCCCACGCACCGCGCGTGTTGCCCGAAACGTCACAGTACTCGAAGGTGCCGGCAGCCTTGTCGTAGGCCCACACGCCTTCGTAGCCGTTCCGGTTGATCCGGCAACGCCGGAAGAGTGGATTGCCGAGTGTCTTGATCTCGATGCCGGCCCTCGTGTTTTCGACGATGTCGCAGTCCTCGATCGTGCCCCGTCCTCCGTCGTAAACGAACACGCCGCCCTGCAGTCCATTGGCAATCCGGGTCCGGCGAACGACGGGATTGCCGCGCTCACGGATCTCGAGACCAGCGAAGGTATTGCCCGAGATCTCACACCCTTCGATCAGCCCAAGGCCGTCCGTCGCGACGAAAACACCGCTCACCTTTCCGCCGGTAATACGGCAATTGCGAAGCGTGGGCGCGCCGCCGGTCTTCACCTCGACGCCGGCCAGGGTATTACCCATGATTTCGCAATTCTCGAAGGTCCCCTGGCCATTGCCATAGACGTAGAGCCCGCCCTGCTTGCCTTCGCGCATCTTGCAGCGACGGAACACCGGAGTGCTCACATCGCGGATCTCGATGTTCGCAAGCGCATTCCGGTAGACGTCGCAATCCTCGAACGCACCCGAGCCACCCGCATTCAGGAAGATCCCGCCGGCCGACCCGTCGTGGATCTTGCAGCGGAGAAAGGTCGGATACGCGCCGTCCTTGGATTCGACGTTGGCCAGCTCGTGGCCCCAGATGTTGCAGTCTTCGATCTTTCCCTGTGCTCCCTCGTACACGAAGACGCCACCTGCCGCGCCGTTGACGATCTGACACCGCTGGATCGTCGGATTCGTCCCACGGCCGTGGATCGCGATTGAAGCCAGCGAATCCGAGCTGACGTCGCAGTCCTGGATTAGCGGCCTTCCCTGTGGAATGTCGATTCCGTAGAACTTGGCGCCCTGTCGCCCAGCCACGCTCCGGATCGTGAATCCCTTGATCGTGACGGCCTCGTCGGTGTCGAGGAGAATGCCGTCCTTGTCGGGCGACTCGATCCGGACTTCCTCGACGGCTCCGTCCGCGATGAGCTGGATGCCCCGATCGATCACGACTCCTTCGTTGTAGGTTCCGGGACGCACGAGGATACGGCCTCCGCTCGGCGAATCGGCGATCGCATCCGAGATCGACCGATAGGGACCGGCCGGAGACACAACGAGGCCCTTGGCCGCGGTCGTCGGCTTGCGGACCGGCGGTTTCGGTCTCGGCGTCTTCGGCCGCGGTGTCGATGCCTTGGTGGTGCTTTTCCGATTCTGGGGACGATCGCTGTCGCCGACCTGGGCTCGAACGGCAATGACTTCGGGGGCGGCGATCGCTCCGAGCAGGAGCGCGGACTGGGCGACGAGTCCGATGACGCTCCGAGACCATACGTGGCGCTTGGCGACGATGTACATCAATTTGCTTCCTCTTGTTCGTGCTTCGCGGGAAGGATTTCTGACACTGAACTCCGACTGGAGAGCTCCTCGTCGGTAACTATCATTCGTGCGCGGAAATCTTGTCAACCAACAGCATGGAACGCGCCGGCCCGCTCTTGCGCGAAGCGCCTTGGAGTGCGGCGCGGAGCGCCGCTTTGGATTCGACTCCAGCGTGACCGGCTCGTCGCCAGTTCCACACGACAATCCAAAGCGTTGCTCCGCGCTGCACTCCAAGGCGCTTCGCGCAGACTTTCGGCCAGGTGACCGAAGCCGATCAGCCGAACGTCGCTGTCTTGCCCATCTTCCTTCGCAGAAGCTGAATCTGACCGGCATGGTATGCATTGTGGCTGCAGATCAAAGCGAAGGCGTTCCCGCACTGCTTGAGAGGCGGAAACGTGTCGATAGCCGTTTCGGCTTCGAGATCGGCAGGTTCGATCGACATGATCGCTTCCTTAACCCGCTGCCGCAGCGTCGCGAGCAGAGCCGTCATCTCCTCGAGCGAAGCGTCGCTGAAGTCCGCTTCGCCGTCGGATCCCCGGCTGTAGCGATCCATGTGCCCGGCGGGCAAAGCGGAGTCGGCACCCCGGTGAAGCTGCAGCCACGCATTCTCGGCAACCGCGATGTGCCCCAGGTACCAGACCAGCGGCTTGAAGTCGCCGACGCGCTCGAGTGCTTCGTCGGCCGTGAAATCCTCGAGGAGTCCGTCGAGCATGCGTCGCGAGAACTCGTAATTCCGCTTCATCTGGACATTGAGTGGTGCTGCCTGTTGCGCTGACGACATAACTCCTCCCTCACGATCTCATTTTGTATTCGTTCAACTCCACGCTTTCGAACCCTGACCGTGCATGCGCGTCGCCAGTCGCTCGGCGGCAGCATTCAGGGTCTCGTCGCGCTTGCAGAAGCAAAACCGCACCTGCGATTTCCCGAGCTCGGGACGGCTGTAGAAGCTCGATCCCGGCACAACGGCCACGCCGACTTCGGTCACGAGATGGCGCGAGAACGCCACGTCATCCGGAAATCCGAATTCGGAGATGTCGGTCATGATGTAGTAGGCGCCGCGCGGCCGGAAGCACCGGAACCCCGCCTGCTCGAGCGCCGGGAGCAACAGGTCGCGTCGATGCGTGTAGTCGGCCTGGAGTTTCGCGTAGTAGTCGCGTCCGAATCCGAGTGCGACGGCTCCCGCTTCCTGAAGCGGAGCAGCTGCTCCGACGGTCAGGAAATCGTGGACCTTCCGGATCGCCGACGTCAGGTCGGGCGGGGCGATCACGTATCCGACACGCCACCCTGTGACCGAATAGGTCTTCGAGAGACTGTTGATCGTCACGGTCCGATCGCGCATGCCGGGGACGTTGGCAATCGACAGATGCTCGGCGCCGTCGTAGAGAATGTGCTCGTAGATCTCGTCCGTCACCGCGACCACGTCGAATTCCTGACAGAGCGCCGCAATCGTCTCGAGCTGCGCCCTCGTGAATACGTGGCCAGTCGGGTTTCCGGGATTGCAGAGGATGATCGCTTTCGTGCGGTCCGAAAACGAAGCTCGCAGCTCGTCCGCGTCAAAAGTCCAGTCCGGGGCCGACAACGGCACGAAGCGTGGCGTTGCGCCGGAAAGGATCACGTCCGGACCGTAGTTCTCGTAGTACGGCTCGAAGATCACGACCTCGTCGCCCGGATCGATGATGGCAAGCATCGTCGCGATCATACCTTCCGTCGAGCCGCACGTAACGGTCAGCTCCCGTTCCGGATCGACCTCGAAGCCGAGATGCCACGCGGTCTTCTCGGCAATGGCATCCCGGAAACGCTTGGATCCCCACGTGATCGCGTACTGGTTCACGTCTGCGAAGAGGGCTTCGGACGCAGCCTGCTTGATGGCCGCCGGTGCCGGAAAGTCCGGAAATCCCTGAGAGAGGTTGATGGCTCCGTGGGCATTCGCCTGCCGCGTCATGTCGCGGATCACGGATTCGGTAAAGCTGGCGGCTTTCGCCGAGATTCGGTTTTTCATGGCTTCCGCAGACTATTCGTTCGATCCGGCGCGTGCAATCTTCACGGGCTCGCGTTGCCGCCGGCCGTTGCCGAGCGACGCCAGTTGAGGTGCGTCCGGTGTAGCCGCCATCCGCAGACGCTCTCGAATTGCCTCGCGGGCGCGTGTGAAGGCCTTGAGGTCGCCATAAAGCTGGAACGCCCAGTTACCGGCCATCACGAGCGCGTTGAACTCGAAAGCAACCTGCTTGGCGTCCGCTTTCGGGTCGAGGTGGCCGAGCTCCTGCGATTCCCTGACACCGCGCTCGAGAGCCGCGAGCCATTCGAGCATGATGTCCGCGACCCGGTCACGAACCGGACCGGGACGACCGTCGAACTCCGACGACGCAGCGGCGAAGAAGCAGCCTCCCTTGAAGACCCCGCGTTGCGCGTATTCTGTCCAGCGATTGCAGAGCTCCCAGATCCGTGGCAGGCCACGCTCGCTCGACTCGAGGGCCGGCTGGACGACCTCCTCGATGAAGATAGAGCGAGCCGCTTCGATGGTCGCGAGCTGGAGGTCTTCTTTCGATCCGAAGTGCGCGAAGAGCCCGCTCTTGCTCATCGACAGCTCTGTCGAGAGTCGCCCGATGGTAAGGCCCTCGAGTCCCTCGATCGACGCGAGATCGACGGCGGCCCTGAGGATCGCCGCACGCGTCCGCTCCCCCTGCGCAGCCCGGCCGCGCGACGCCTGCTGTTCGTTACTTTGCAGCATCATGTTGGTCCTCTCGAATGAGGTTGCTGACGGCCTCCCGAAAGTCGGTCGTCCAGGGTGACGGCCGGAGCGTGACGGAATCCAGCTTCACGATCGTCCGCTCGCCGCGGGCGTAGACGACCGATGCATCCGGATTGGTGAACAGAAACTCGAGGGAGCAGCTCGTGCGGCCGAGCTTTACAACGGACATCTCGACGCGAAGGTCGCCGGTGCCGAGAAACGGCACGCGATAGTCGATGGTCTGGGTCTTCACGACGCTGAACTGGTCTGGATTGTCGGCGACGACCGGTTCCCACTGCCGGCCCAACTCCCGGAGGAATGCCGACGCCGTTCGCTCCATGTGAATGAAGAACCGTGCGTTGTGCAGCATATGCATGGCGTCGAGCTCGTCGAAATGGACGTGGGCCACGTTGACGAATCGTTTCTCGGCGGACTCGGTCAGGAGAACTCCTGTCGACATCTTCAGCCACCTCCTTCGGGCAACGAGATCGTGTTTAGCACGAACGTTCGTTTCACTCAAGAGGTTTCTTCGGTGGCTTGGGTTCGGGATTTTTCCCTGGCGCCTTTGCGAGACCTTGGCGTCTTTGCGAGAAACTCGTCTCGAGGCTGCTTTCTCGCAAAGGCGCCAAGGTCTCGCAAAGGCGCCAAGGTCAACGACCGTTCACTCCTGTGGAGCAGCGAGTCCGAGCGCCTCTCCAACTGCCCGGATCGTCCGGGGGGTCGTCCCGCAGCAACCTCCGATCGCGCTCGCACCAGCGCCGACGATTCGTTCTGCAATTGCCGCGAACGTTTCGTCATCGACACGCGCGCCCGGCAGCCCCGCATTCGGCTTCGCCCAGATCGGCAGGTCCGTCGCGCGCGCCAGCGCCTCGACGACACTCTGAGCGGTTTCGGGCCCGTCACAGCAGTTCACGCCGACGGCGTCCACCCCGAGATCCTCGAGGACCCACGCCATCTCCTCCGGCAGCGTTCCATCGCCCGATCGAAGCTCGGCGTCGAACGACATGCACCCGATGAGCGGAATCCCGCCGCGCACCGCATTCGCGGTACGAACCGCCCTTCGCAGCTCATCGATCGCCGTCATCGTCTCGATGACGATCGCATCAACTTTATGAGCGCGAAACAGCCCAGTCTGCCGGCGGTACTCGTCGGCCCGGTCGTCCGACGTCGAGCCGTCCAGCCCTGAGACCGATAGGCTTGCCGCTACGAACGCCCGATCCCCGGCAGCTTTGCGCGCGATCCCGATTGCCCGTTCGATCAACCGGGCGGAATCGAATCCGAGCGGAGCGACGAACGCGGGTGCAGCGCAGAATGTGTTCGCAAGGACGACTCGCGCGCCGGCATCCACGTATTCGCGCGCAAGATGGAGGACTTCGTCCGGTCGCTCGAGACTCCAGACGGCCGGGGGACGATCTGAGGGACATCCGCGAGCAATCAGCTCGGATCCGGTCGCCCCGTCGAGAAGCAGGCGACCCGCCGCCAGAGCCTCCCGGAACGTCACCGCCGACGCGATCGGGTCGGCGGCGGCGCCAGGGGTTCCTGCTTCTCCGGAGCCTCGCCGTCGTCTCCCGAATCTGCCGGCGGCTCATCCGTCGGCTTCTCGCGCACCGTCGACTTGCCCACGAGCTTGAGGATTGCCGGACGGCGCTCGCGAATCACCGCGACCATGGCCAGATACTTGATCTGAAACGTCTGGGCACTCAGCATGTCCCGCGTTTCAATCAGCAGCTTGTAGCCAATGTCCCGGTCCTTGTCGACGAAGAACCCGCCGGTGCCCAACTCACTGTTCGCGACGAGCAGGTATTCGAGCAGTGCCTCGGTGCTCGGCGCCCCAGTCGCGTTTCCGAAGCCGTACGCGTAGAGGCCGATGCGGTGTCTAGTGGAATCGTTGAGCACTCGAATCTCTACGCGAGGTCCGCCCGACGCGATGCTCGTCACGAGCAGGTTACCCTCGGCGGACTCGATCTTCGCTCCGGATTTCAGCACGTAGTCCTTGAGCTTCTCCATCGTCAGCGCCGCCTTTGCGGCCGGCACGGACCACAGCGTCGTGGCGAGAGCCACCGCGACCACAAGACAACGTCGTCGATGCATCGAAGCCTACCTCCCGAACTTGAACCCGCTAATGCAACGCGCCAGACGGCTCATGCTGACACTGACACGTTCGGCGGATCCGCCTGGACATCCGGCTCGTCACGATCCACGAGTCCGTCAAACACTTCAAGCGCCAGCTGGACCTTACCAAACGGCGCGCTGACCTGAACGCCCTGAACGACGTCCCGAACCTCCCGAAGCATCTCGCGGGCAATCAGCAAGCCTTCCGCCTGTGCCGCTTCCTTGCCACTCTCCTGCGCTCTCGCCATTCGCTCGAGTACGTGATCCGGAAGGCTGATCCCGGGAACCTCGTTCTTGAGGAACTCCGCATTTCGCAGGCTGACGAGCGGCCAGATGCCGGCAACGATCGGAATGCGGCAATGCTCGATTCTCTTCAGAAAAATCCTGAGCTGATCGACGTCGAAGACCGGCTGAGTAACCGCGAACTCAGCGCCCGCCTCGACTTTCCACTCGAATCGCCGGATCTCGTGATCGAGATCGATGGCGCACGGATTCACACCAACGCCCACAAGGAAGGACGTCGGCTTGCCGATCGGGTTTCCCCCCAGGTCGAGACCGTTGTTCAGCCGCGTGACCATGTTGGTCAGACCTATCGAGTCGATGTCGAAAACGGCGGTTGCGTCCGGATACGGACCCATCTTGGGCGGATCGCCAGTGATCAGAAGCAGATTTCGAAGCCCGATTCCCGCGGCACCCAGCAGATCCGACTGCATTCCCAGGAGGTTTCGATCGCGGCAGCAATAGTGCGTGACCGTTTCGATTCCGACCCGCTGCTCGATCAGCACCGACACGAGCAGCGCACCCATTCGGAACTGCGCTCTGGGTCCGTCCGGAACGTTTACCGCATCGACACCGGCTTCCTTCAGCAGTCGGGTTCCCTCGAGCATCTTCTCGGGATCGACACCGCGGGGCGGAACGATCTCGACACTCGTGACGAACTTGCCTTCGGCGATCTTGCGCGCAAGGCGCGACTTCTGCGCCTGTGGAACGGGCTCGACATTCGACGGCCGGTCCTCGATTAGAAACGACGCAACCTGCGAGCGGCCCGGCGAGCTCGCGTGGACGGCGTTGGCGATCTGCTTGATGTGCTCCGGCGTCGTTCCGCAGCAACCGCCGACGAACTTCACGCCCGCCTGAATCAGGCGCTTCGCGTACTTGGCCATGTACTCGGGAGAGCACATGTACATCTTTCGGCCGTCGACCTCCCGCGGCAGTCCGGCGTTGGGTTGCGCTGAAAGACGCAGCGACGTCGCCGTACGCATTCTCTCGATGGCCGACAGGATTGCCTGCGGACCAACGGAACAGTTCAACCCGACCACGTCCACGCCCCACTCTTCGAGTCGGGGAGCAAACACCTCCGGCGAGGTTCCATAGAAGGTGTTCCCGTGAATGTCGATTACCATCTGCGCCACGATCGGGAGGTCGGTTACCTCCTGGACCGCACGAATGGCCTCGTGAATCTCGGCAACGTCGCTGAAGGTCTCGAGGATGAGCAGATCGACACCGCCGTCGACGAGTCCCTGCACCGACTGCCGGAACACGGCGCGAGCCTCTGCAGTCGACGTCGGCCCGTAGGGCTCGATTCGGATGCCGAGAGGGCCGATCGCCCCGGCAACGAGCACCTGGTCGCCCGCCGCTTCACGCGCAATCTCGGCCGCCCGCTTCGTGATCTCATGAACCTTGGTTTCGAGGCCGTATCCGGCGAGCTTCACGGAGTTCGCACCGTACGTGTTGGTCTCGATGATCTCTGCGCCAGCCCGGATGTACTCGCGATGAACCCCGAGCACGAGATCGGGGCTCGTCAGGTTCAGTTCGTCGAAAGAGCGGTTGATGTACACGCCTCGCGCGTACAGCATCGTCCCCATCGCTCCGTCGAATACGTGGGCCCGATCGCTCTCGAGCAGGTCTCTGAAGTTCGCCATTGGTTCTTCCCCGTCATCTCGCGGACGTGACAAAGGCCCCGCGCCGACTGCGCGGGGCCTTCCAGAGTCCCGGACAGTTAGCAGTTTTTTCCGTGGAGCAATTGCCGAAAATCGCCACGCTGGATTGTCATCCAGATTTTTGACGGTACCCGCGGGTGTCCGGGGTGTCAAGCGGCTGCAACTTCACGAGGATGGGTCCGTATGAACGGCTCACGCCGGTTAGAGGCCGGAGTCAGGCGCATTCCGAATTCCGATTCTGCCGTACCGCGGGAAAGCATGGAGACCGATGGACCCCAGGACCGCAATGCGACACGCCACTGACCGAGGAAACATCATCGCGAAGCGCACGCTCGTGCTTGCAGTGATCGTCGTCGCATTCGTGACGGCCTCGATCGCGGCGCTGGTTGATGCACCTCCTGCCTCGCAGCCAGACGCAATGGAAACCACCCCGGCTGCCCATCAGCTCCTCGCGTCCGATCCGAATGCCGAGTGGAGGCAGATAGGCAAGACCCGGAGCCGGCTGGTTCTTGGTATCCGTCTCGCGGATACCGTCGCAGGACTGTCGCTTCTCGCCTGGCTGGCGTTCTCGGGGTTCGCATCACGCGTCGTCACCGGTCTCTCGGCGAGAATTCGGCATCCGTGGCTCGTGCGTTCGATCGGAATCGTCCTGCTCACGGTCACGGTGGCCCTCGCCTCGCTGCCCTTCGATCTTGCGCGATACGCGGTCTCGATGTCTTACGGCATCGGCCGCCAGCCGCTCGGATCGTGGCTTGGCGACCAGGGCGTCGGCCTGGCCGTCACTTCGGCTTCGGCTGTCTTCCTGGGCATGCTGTTCTACTCGCTCCTGCGTCATCGGCCGAATACCTGGTGGCGATGGGTGACGGCAGCGGGTGTTCCTCTTTCGATGGTGGCGGTCCTGCTCACGCCGCTCTACATCGAGCTGTTCAACACCTTTGCACCCATCTCGGACCGGGCGACCGCAGCGCGCATCCTGGAGTTGGCCGGCAGAGCTGGAGTCCCGGCCGACGAAGTCTTCGAGATCGACATGAGCCGCCAGACCAGGGCGGCCAACGCATTCGTCACCGGCATCGGCCCCACGGCCACCATCGCACTCGGCGATACCCTGCTCGAGAACTTCACGGAACAGGAGACGCTCTTCGTGATGGCCCATGAGATGGGGCACTACGTGCGCCATCACCTCTGGATCGGCCTTTCGTTCGCGGCCATCATGACGGCGATCGGTGCGTTTCTGCTTCAACGCATCCTCGATCGACTCGTCGCCCGATACGGCACGCGGCTCGGTTACACGGCGCTCGCTGACGTGTCGAGCCTGCCGCTGATTCTCCTCGTCGTCGGAGTGCTGTCGTTCGCCGGCGAGCCCGTGAGCAACTACATCTCGCGATCCATCGAGACGGACGCAGATCGCTTCGCGCTTCAACTGACCGTGCCTGGCGACGTTTCGCCCGAGGCCGCAGCGTCGACGTTCGAGCGACTGGGACAGCTCGCGCTGTCCGACCCGAACCCGAATCCTGTCGTGCGTTTCCTATTCTGGAGCCATCCGACTCTCGACGAGAGAGTCGCCATGGTGCGACGGACGACTTCCACGCCTCCAGCCCGGGAGGGGAAACCGGCCGTTCCCTGACGGCCGACCGCCGTCTGTGGTACAAAACAGGCTCCGGGAAATCCCAGGTCCTTCGTCGGAGTCTCGCGCATCCATGCGAGCGGTTTTCACTCATCTTTCAGGCATACGCCGAGGCGAGCGCGAAGTGCTCGCGGAGTCGCAGATCTCGGTCGGACGAGCTCCGGCGAGTCGACTTGCGTTTCCGCCGGGTGATACGCGGGCGTCGGCCCATCACGCAGAGATCACGTACGACGGCTCCGGCTACGTCGTGCGCGACACTGGCTCCACGAACGGGACGTTCGTCAATGGCCGTCGGGTCTACAGTTTCCGGCTGAAATCGGGAGACGTCATCGAGTTCGGGACGGGGGGTCCAAAAGTCCAGTTCGACATCGAAGGCGATGACGAGCCACAACTGCCCCCCACTGTGGCGCCGACGCAGGGACTCGACACGGCGAGTCGGGGTAACGGATTCGGACCTGCGCCGTCGAAGGAGTTCGGCCGCACCACCGTCCGGCTGATGATCGACCGCGCCGTCAAGAAAACGTCGACGCAATTCAAGGTAATGGTCGGAGTGCTGTCGCTTCTCGTGGTGACTCTGGTCGCCGTTGTCGGCTATCTGGCGACGAGGCCGCCGCCCGTTCCGCAGTCGTTCGATTTCCGCACCATCGCGTCACAGAATCAGGCGGCGGTAGTGTTTCTCTACGTTCGCTTCTCGCTGACCGACGAAAACGGAACGCCAATAGAAGAAGACGCCGCCACGGGATCGGGCTTCGTGGTCTCGCCGGACGGGTACATCGTCACGAACCGGCACGTGCTCCAGCTGTGGGAGTACGACGAGACCTGGGTGCGGAACCGGTACAAGGGCGTCATACGCGAGATAAAGGTCGTGTTTGCGGACCGGAGCCCGGACGCTGCTATCCCGGGCGAACTCGTCCGGCTGTCCGATTCCATCGATACCGACCTCGCGGTTCTCAAGGTGCAGCGCTTCGAGGGAATGCCGTATCTGCGGAACTTCAATCGCGACATCTCGACGCTCGGACAGGGCGATCCGGTCGCCGTCATCGGTTACCCGCTCGGCAAGGACCTGTTCACGTTCACGCAGGCGAAGACCGCGGAAACGAGTCTGTCGACAGGTGTCATCAGCAAGGTCACGCCCAAGAAGATCCAGCTCGATGCGTCGGCAAACAACGGAAATTCCGGCGGACCCGTCTTCGATCGCAACGGCAACGTGATTGCAGTCCTGACTCAGGGGCTTGCGTCGATGAACGCTCAGAACATCAACTTCGGGACTCCGATCGGACAGGCGCTCGAGCTGGTGCCGAAGTAGGGCGGACGATTCGCCATCACTCTGGCGCCTTTGCGCCTTTGCGAGACCTTGGCGTCTTTGCGAGAAAACAGTCTGCGAATCTGTTTTCTCGCAAAGACGCCTAGGTCTCGCAAAGGCGCAAAGGCAGCAAGTGCGTTCAGGGCTTCGCCTCGAGCAACTCCTTGACCAGCGCCTCGAACTCCCGCTTCACGTGCGTGTGACGTTCCCCGGTGGCCGGGCCCGAAAACCCGGCGTGAATTCGGCGCACTCGCCCGTCCCTCCCGATGAAGATGGTCGTCGGATACGCCCCAAATCCCTCGAGCTGCGGAAGCGTTCGGGCGATCTGCCCCTCGGCCGTAGTTCCGGCCATCAGGATCGGAAACTCGATTCCGTATTTCTTTCGGAAAATGTCTATCTGGCGGGCGTTTCGAGCCGTGTCCGGCGTGTACTCATAGGCCAGCATCACCACCTCGAGTCCACGTGCCCGGTAACGGTGAAACAGATCCTGCAACAGCGGAGCCGAATCGTGGCAATTCGGGCACCACGTTCCCATGATGTCGACCAGGACGACCTTGCCCCGGTATCGCTCGTCGGCCAGTGAGACAGTCGCGCCAGCGGTGTCGGGCAACGAGAAAGCGAATGCGGCAGACGGATCCTTAACGCGAGTGAGCGTGAACGGATCGCCGGGTCCCGGGTCTCCCGCAGCCGTACTCCCCTTTCGCACGGCCTTCCAGGTCGCCTCGAAGGTGAGTCCGGACGAGAGCGTTCCTGTCAGAGAGCCATCGTCCTGCAGGCGCCCCTCGATCTTCACGACGTGGATGCCGTCAAACCGGCTCATCCTCAGAGTCGCAGCGCCCGACGTCGGATCGCGCCGAATGGTCCCGGCGAGCAGACCATAGTCTCCGCTGACCGGAATGATCGTACCGGTGACGTCGACCACACCGGCGGCTCGCGACGGTTTCGCTGTGAATGTCGCATCGTTGATCTCGTCGGTAGACGTCTTCGGGTCGTGGATCGTCATCACCCAGTCCCCCGAGACCTCCATCGACGGCTCGACTGCCGCCGCGATGATCGGACCCGCAGAATGCCTGGCCGCACGCGTCGCGACGAACTTGTACGTGCCGATACCGCTCCGCGTCTGGCGCTGGTACGTCCCGACCAGGCGCGTTTTCGTCGCGTCTTCGAAGGTTGCGGTGATTCGACCGTCGTACTCATCGAGTCGCAGGACGACGGTGGTTCCATCGTATGAGCCCGGCGAGAGCGCCATGCGCTCTGGACCATTCAGGATGCTGCCGCGAACTACCTGACCCCGACGACTCAGGTCCAATCCAAAAGCCACAGGACCCGACGGCACCTCGAGCGACGCGTCCCACCTTCCCGATACGGGATCAGGCCGGGATTTCGACTTGTGTTGGGCGCCGGCGAGACTCGTGAAAACCATGATGGCCGCAGTGCACGCCAGAATCGCGCGAACGGTGGATCGACGAACGTGGGAACGGTGCATTCGGAAGAGGCTCCTTCTCGGCTGACTTGTCACTCGATCACAGCGGAGTCTAATCCAGCCCGGAGACCGAGCGCATCCCGCCGTGCTGTTCACGACCGAAGAAGACTGGACAGCCGGCATTTTCGGTCGCGACCGCTGCCGGTATATAAATGCACGTGCACGCCGACACTGAACTCGGAGGCTTTCATCGCACATGACCAGGGTCGCGCTCGTTGCCCGCAATACGTTCCGCGAGTCGGTACGGGACAGAATCCTATACAACCTCATTTTCTTCGCGCTGCTGATGATCGGGGCGTCCCTCATCGTCGGTCAGCTCGCGATCGGCAATCTCCCGAAGGTCATTACCGACATCGGCCTGAGCGCGATGCGTTTCTTCGGCATGCTGATCGCGATCTTCATCGGCATCCAGCTTGTCTCGAAGGAGATCGATCGACGCACGATCTACAGCCTGCTTTCCAAACCACTGCGACGTTCCGAGCTCGTTGTCGGAAAATTCTGCGGACTCGGTATGACGCTCGCAGTGAACTCGTCGATCATGGTTGCCGGAATCGTCGTCGCCCTCTTCTGGGTCCAGTGGGGCTATGCGCCGCAGGTGCTCACGGTCCTGCCGGCCTCCTACATGGTGTTTCTCGAGCTGCTCGTGATCACGGGTATTGCGCTTGCCATGTCGACGCTGTCGTCGCCGGCCATCTCGGCACTTGTGACGTTTCTGCTCTATGTTGCGGGAAATTTCTCGCTGAATCTGTTGAGCATGGCTGAGACCACCGACGCCGTGGCGGTCAAGTGGCTGCTGAAGGCTCTCTACTTCGTCGTACCGAACCTCGCTAATTTCAATGCGATCTCATCCGCGGCCCACGGCCAGATGATTCCCGGAGCCCGACTCGCTTGGGCGACGGCATATGCGGCGATCTACTGTGGCATTCTGGTAGCGATCGCAGTCCTCGTTTTCGACCGGAGGGACTTCAAATGACGTCCACGAGTCGATTCGCCCTGCTCGTTTCGATCGCTGCCGCCTTTGCGCTGCTGGTCCCGCTTCAGCACCAGATCGATGCCGGAACGGCAGCACAGCAGGTCGAGGAGGAGGCGCTCTACCTATCTCAAGGGGACCAGGTCAAGCGACTTGCGCTCGGGTACGACGCGTTGTTGGCGGACGTCTACTGGATACGTGCGATTCAGTACTTCGGCGAGAATGCGATCGCGAATCGCGGAGTGGCGGAATCCCAACGTACGCCGCCCAGGTTGCTCTATCCGCTTCTCGAAGTCACGACGACCCTCGATCCGCAGTACATCGAGCCGTACCGATTCGGCGGGTTCTTTCTCGCGGACTACGTGGACGAGCAGCTGGCGCTGAAACTTCTGCATAAGGGCATCCAGGCCAATCCCGACAATCTGAACCTCTGGCTTGATCTCGCCTTTCTATACTGGAGCTCGGGAGACTGCGAGGCCGCATCCGAGGCTTACGAGAAGGCGGGACGTGTGACCGGGGCCGCGCCGTGGGTATCGCAGATGGCACCAGTGGTGCTGGCGGACTGTGGAAAGCGTGAGTTTGCGCTCCGAATGCTTACAACCATGTACCAGTCAACGGACGACCCCAGAGTGCGCGAGGACATCGCGACGAGCATCAAGGGTTACCAGGCACTCGAGGAGATCGACATCCTCAAACAGGCGCTCGGCGTATACTCCGCCCGGTTCGGCACTCCTCCTCAGTCACTGGCGTTGCTGGTTCGAACCGTACGGCCTGTCGAAACCGGCACGGGAGCCCGGATTCGGGTCAATGCTTCCGGCCAGCCCGTTGATCCTAACGGCCAGCCGTACGTCTATGATCCATCGACGGGCGAGATCACGACGAATCCCGACAGCGTCGTACTTCCGAAGACCGTGATGCGACGCTACGAAAAGCAGAGTCGATCGAACTGACGGCCTCAAATAATGTCGCACCGACTGCTCATGCTCGGTCTGGATGGCGTCGGAGCGGACATCCTCTCCAGACTCTCCGAAGAAGGCATCACGCCGAACATGGCCCGACTTGCGCGCGATGGCGCCTTTGGCCCGCTGCGCGCGACGGTCCCGCCGATCACCGGGCCGTCGTGGCTTGGCCTTTCGACGGGACTGGACGTTGATCAGACCGGAATCGCCGATTTCCTCGTGCGCCGTCCGCCCCTGTTCGATTTGCGGCCGATCGGATCTCGCGACTTTCGCGGACGCGCCATCTGGGACCTCGTTGGCGCGGCCGGTCTTCGCACCTGCGTCTTCAACTTCCCGATTCTGTTTCCCCCTTACGACGCGAACGGGATCATGGTCAGCGGTTTCGGGACCGACGAGTCGACCCAGTGGACGTCGCCGGCATCCCTGAAGTCGGAGCTCATCGACGTCGTCGGACGCGACTATAATCTCGCCGTCAATTACCACTCGGAGCACTACGACGACGTACCGCGGTTTCTTGACGATCTCGAGGCCTCCGTCGACCGGCGCGTTCAGGCCGCCGAGTGGCTGTTGCAGCGCGAGCCGTGGGATCTCGCTGTCTGCATATTCTCCGAGACCGACTGGCTGATGCACCGTTGCTGGGACGTGCTTGACCCAGATCGATCGAGTGCATCGCCGACGGAGGCGCGAGCACTCGCCGACCGCGCCCGAAGCGTATTCACACGGCTCGACGCGGCCGTGCCGCGGTTGCTCGATGCCATGGGATCCGGGGCCAGCCTCCTAGTCTGCTCAGACCATGGTTTCGGTTCGAACACGTGCACGATGAAGCTCAATGCCTCGCTCGAGCGGGCGGGGTTACTCGTTCGCCGGCGAGCCTCGCAGCGCGGCTCGGCCGTGATCCGACGAGCCGGAATACGCGTCGCGCAGCGAGCAGGAGCCGCCGCGGCCCAGGTGCGTGGCCCCATCGGCCGATCGCTCGCGCAGATCCGGCGACGCGCCCGCCGGCTGCTCCCGAAGGACGATTCGGCCTATCTCTCGACCATCATCGATCCCGCTGCCAGCGCCATGCTGGATCCGGGACACACGATCCCTTTCGGCGGACTCTACGTGGGAAGCAGCATCGAACGAGGCAGCCCGGAATACGACGCCACAATCGCCAGGGTCGAAGAGCATCTTGCAGAGACAGCCGCGGCTGCCGGATATGAGCTCGACTTGCGACGTCCGTGGAAGGCCGCTGCCGGACATCTGGAGACGCTCCCGGATCTGCTCGTCTCGGGGGACTCGTGGGGCATGACGTTCTCGAAGACGGACTTTGAAGGACCTCTTGTCGTCGACGGGCCCTTCTCGCGCCGTCATACCGGCTCGCACCGGATCGAAGGAATGTACCTTGCCTCGGGTCCTCTGCTCGATGCTCAGTCGCACGAGCCAGCCAGCGTTCTCGATATCGCCCCGACAGTCCTTGCCTTCTTTGGCCTGGCGGCCCCTGTAGATATGCACGGTAGCATCCTGCGCGCATTTCGCGGGGCGATCGATGACCTTCAGAGCACGAAGAGGATAGAAAGCGTTGACGCGGACGGTTCGTCGTCCGATGACGACGCTGACGTGCGTGAGCGGTTGCGCGGGCTCGGGTACATCGAATGACGGAGCCATCGAAGATCGCGATCGTCGGGCCTGCACACCCATTTCGTGGCGGCATCGCGCACCACACGACGCTCCTCTTCAGGCACCTCCGGGAACGCCACGACGCGCGCCTTTATGCATTTCGGCGCCAGTATCCGCTCTGGCTCTACCCCGCCGCGACGGATCGCGATCCCAGCGCGAAGCCGCTCGTCGAAAGCGATGTCGAACACCTGTTGGACTCGCTCAATCCGCTGTCGTGGATTCGCGTCGCATCCCGGATTCGGGCGTTCTCTCCGGACGCTCTCGTCATTCCCTGGTGGGTGTCGTTCTGGGCGCCGCAGATGGCGACGATATCGCGACTGGCGCGTCGCGGAGGGCGCACGCGCATCGTGTATCTATGTCACAACGTCGTCGAGCACGAATCGAGCGCGATTCGGCGGCTCGCGACTCGCGCGGCGCTCTCGAGCGGCGACAGATTCGTAGTGCACTCCGACGAGGACCGTGAGAACCTCGAACGGATCATCCCCGGCTGTCGCGTGCTGCGCGCAGTTCTGCCCACGCTTGGCGAGATCGCCGGCGAGCGACGTGACCGCCTGGAAGCGCGCGAGAGTCTCGGCCTTGAAACCGACACCCCAACACTACTGTTCTTCGGCTTCGTCCGTCCTTACAAGGGATTGCGGCACCTGCTCGAGGCCATGCCGGCGATCCTTTCCCACCGAAAGGTTCGACTCGTCGTTGCCGGCGAATTCTGGCACGACCGGCAGGATTACATGGATCTTATCGGCCGACTGGGTATTCGCGATTCCATCACGCTCATCGATCGCTACGTACCGAACGAGGACATCGGGAGTCTCTTCGCCGCGGCTGATCTCGTCGTCCAGCCCTACGAAACGGCCACGCAGAGCGGGGTCACCCAGATCGCCTTCGACGCCGGACGTCCGGTCGTTGTGACCCGAGTCGGCGGGCTCGCCGAAACGGTGCGGCACGGCGAGACTGGCTACGTCGTTCCGCCGTTCGATCCCCGGGCAATCGCGGAGGCCGTCGCGGACTTCCTCGATCGGAATCGAGCCGCGACAATGGCAGCCGCGATCGAGGCGGACCTCCAGCGCTTCTCGTGGCCCCGTTACATCGAGGTGATCGAGCAGTCGATCGCGCCCTGACCGTTCGAATGCCATCTGCTAGAATCCGCCGTTCCAAACCGGAAGGAGTAGCACATGTCGATCACTCGTGACGTTGTCCTGAAAACCGCCGCATTGGCGCACCTCGATTTTCTCCACGAAGACGTCGATCATTTCGCAGCGCAGATGTCCGAGATTCTCGACTACATGGATCAGCTCGGAGAGCTCGACACTTCGGCGGTCCCACCGATGTCGCACTCGACCGTCTCGGAGCACGTCGAGCGCACTTGGCGGCACGACGTCGTCAGGCCAAGCCTCGGCACGGCGGCGGCCATAGCCAACGCTCCCGAGGGCTTCCACGGGTATTTCAAGGTTCCGAGCGTGATCACGCGCGCCACGGGCGAACCGCAGGAGTCGTAGGTCCATGTCCTCCATTCCGGAATCACACCCGACGATCAGGGAAACACAAGAAGCGATCGCATCGGGAGCAACGACTGCCCGGGCCGTCACCGAAGCCGCGCTCGCTCGAGTCGCCGAGCTCAACCCGAGTCTCAGTGCGTTTCTCACGATCACTGGAGAAACCGCGCTCGCACAGGCCGACGAAACCGATGCTCGCGTCCGGTCCGGCGAGGCGCTCCGGCCGCTCGATGGAATTCCGGTGGCCATCAAGGACAACCTCGTCATCGAAGGCGTCCGGACCACGTGCGGCTCCCGAATCCTGGAGAACTACCGGCCTCCGTATACGGCAACTGCCGTCGCACGATTGCGCGAGGCGGGTGCCGTTCTCCTGGGAAAGACGAATTGCGACGAGTTTGCGATGGGCTCGTCGAACGAGAACTCGGCCTACGGTCCGGTCCTCAATCCCTGGGACGCTGAACGCGTGCCAGGTGGATCGTCCGGTGGCTCGGCCGTCGCCGTCGCCAGCGGAATGACAATGCTGGCACTGGGCTCGGACACCGGCGGGTCAATTCGTCAGCCGGCATCGCTTTGCGGTGTGGTTGGAATGAAGCCGACGTACGGCCGCATTTCCCGGTACGGGCTCGTGGCCTTCGGAAGCTCACTCGACCAGATCGGTCCGTTCGCTGCGTCTGTAGAGGACGCTGCAGTCGCGCTTCGGGTAATGGCCGGGCGGGACGAACGAGATTCGACGTCGAGCGAAGCGCCGGTCCCCGACTTTGCCGATCTCGACAGCGGTGTGAAAGGACTCCGCGTCGGCATTCCCCGAGAGTTCTTTGCCGAGGGACTGTCGGCCGGCACCCGTGAGAAGGTCGAGGAGGGCGTCGAAAGGCTGCGTGCGGCAGGCGCAACCACCATCGACGTTTCACTTCCGCACATGAAATACGCGACGGCGTGCTACTACATAGTCGCAACGGCGGAAGCGAGTTCGAACCTGGCGCGCTTCGATGGTGTTCGTTACGGATACCGGGCCGAGGGAGCCGAGGAGCTTCGCGAGATGTACATGCGCTCGCGTGCCGAAGGATTCGGTCCGGAGGTCAAGCGGCGCATCATGCTCGGGACGTACGTGCTGTCGTCTGGCTACTACGATGCCTACTACGACAAGGCCCTTCGCGTCCGGACGCTCATCGAGCGCGACTTCGGAACGGCATTCGGTTCGTGTGACGTCATCGTGACGCCGACTTCGCCTTCAACCGCGTTCAGGCTTGGCGAAAAATCAGAGGATCCGCTGCAGATGTACCTTTCCGACATCTACACGATCACGGCGAACCTCGCGGGAATCCCCGGTGTCAGCGTGCCTTGCGGCACGTCCGAGGGATTGCCGGTCGGTTTGCAGATCCTCGCGCCGCACTTCGGAGAGGCGGTGATGCTTAGAGCCGCACGAGCGCTCGAGTAGGCAATCGGGTTCCTCTCTCGAGCCCCGGGAATCTCGCTGGCTGAGATGAAACCGTGGGTGTACGGAGAGCACAGAGCCCCAAAGAACACGAAGACATCGTCGTCTTTGTGAAACTCTGTGACTCTGTGCTCTAGGTATGCGAAGCCATCCGCCTTTCTACGGCGTCAGCGTCGCCGCCACGGAGGTCCCCTTCATCACGTATACACCGCCCGAGTAGCTGCCGGCATAGATTCGTCCCGCGTCGAACGGATCCGCAGCCAGTGTCCAGACCCGTGCACTCGGCAGCCCGGCATCGAGCCGCTCCCAGTCCTCTCCGCGGTTCGTCGACCGGTAGATTCCGCCGCCAAGGTAGTCACCGGCATACACCGTGTCCGGATTCACCGGATCGACTGCAACGATCGTGATGTCGCCGGCCGGCAATCCGCCGCCGCGCTTCTTCCACGATCGTCCCGCATCCTCACTCTTGTAGAAGTACCCGCGGGATCCCACGTAAACGACCTGTCCGTCACGCGGGTCCTGTGCGATGGACTTCACCGGAAACTCGTCCGGCCCGCGGTGTACGCGCTCCCACGTGGTACCGAAATCCCTCGAGTACGCGAGACCCTTCATCGTTCCGAGATAGATGGTCCGATCCGGATCCGTGAGTCCTGTCGAGATGCTCGTGAACGGCGCCACTAGCCCAGGTGTCGCAAGCGCTTCCCAGCCCTTGTCGAGGTCCTGCGACCGGTACACGCCGCGGTTCGTTGCCGCCAGAATCCACTTGGCGCCGTTCGCGTCGACGTAACTCGCAAAGCCATTGACCTGCTCCTCGAGTGTGACGAGTTTCGGGCCTGCAGGCTTCTTCGGAGCCTTCTTTCCCTTCGCGGCCGCCGGCTTCTTCGCCGCCGTCTTCGCGATAGAGACGAGTTGGTACGTAGTCGGCGAATTCAACGACGCGCGCGTTCGCCGAGTCGACCTCGGAGCGCGTCGGGGAGGATCGTCGCCGGGATCCTTCTTCGGCGCGACCTTCTTGGCAGGCTTGCCGACGAAGGCCCACGATTCACCGCGGTCCTTGGATCGATACACTCCATAGCTCGTGCCGGCGATCAGGACGGACGGATTCTCCGGTTGCTGCAGGAGCGCGAAGATGTCCCTTCCCCCGAGTCCCCGTATCGACTGCCTCCAGCTGCGTCCTCCGTCTGTACTGACGAAGAATCCGCCGGCCACGCCATCGTGAAACACGGTCGCATAGACGCGATCCGCCTGCGCCAGGTCAGGAAGCACCGTGAGGATGTGCCGATGGATGTATCCGGCATTGCTCTCGACGAACGACTTGCCGAGGTCCCGCGAGATGAGGACTCCGTGCTCGTCCGTGCCCAGAAGCACGCGATCGGGATCGTCGGGATGAATGTCGATCGCGTTGACGACGAGCGTCTTGGTCGTCATCAGCTGCCAGGTCTTTCCCGAGTCCATCGATCGCCAGAGACCCTGCGTGGTACCGGCGAACACGACCTCCGGACGGGAAGGATGGGGGTAGATGATGTGGGTGCGGCGGCTCGAGAACGGAATTCCCTGCACCTTCGTCCACAGACCGCCAGCATTGTCGCTGGCATAGATGCCAGAACACGCCGACGCGAATACGCGCTCCGGATTGTCGTCCATTATCGCGATCGAGAAGATGTCCGAGTCGTCAATGATTCCCTCCTTGATGGAGAACCATGACTTGCCGCAGTCGGTCGTCTTCCACGGAAGGTGCGTCGTTCCGGCAAAGATGACGTTCGTGTCGCGCGGATCTATCGCGACGGAGTGGAAGTTGATCAGGTCGGTGTGACCCTTCGGCGAGATCCGCTCCCACGACTCGCCAGCATCCGTGGTGCGGAAAACGGCCTTGAGCGTTCCGGCGACCAGGATCTTAGAGTCGTTCGGATCGAGCGCGATGGCGCGAACCGATTCGTCCTTCATCTCGGAGAGCTCGTGCCAGGTATCGCCGCCATCCTTGCTCTTGAACACTCCGCCGGCCTTGTCACGGTCCGTGGACCAGACGGCCGCATACATCACATTCGGATCGCCCGGATCGATGATTACCTTGTCGAGTACCAACCCCGGGCGGTTGAAGCCCGGAATTGCGCGGGACCAGTTTCTGCCACCGTCTCGCGACCGATAGATCTGGCCGTCCGATGTGCCGGCAAAGATCTTCTGGGGGTCATCCGGGGCGATACGAAGCGAGCGGACGCTGCCTCCGTAGGGTCCCGTCACATTCCAACTTCGAGCCGACGACGGATGTTCGTCGCCTCCCGCTGCGGGGGCAGCCGCGCTGGCAACTGTTGACGAGCCGAGCATCGCGGCGCACGCGAGGACACAGAACAAACGGATCATGAAAACATCATCTCCACGAGGAAACTCTGGACTTTGGCCGAATGATAACACACGGCCCTAAGCCCATTCCGAACGGGACCAGGCCGCACCCCAGAAAAGAAAAACGGGCAGGAGCGCCACCATCGCTGGTAGCTCTCCTGCCCATATTCGCGCTGGTTTGAAGGGAACCGAAGGCGGTCCCGGCACGAAGCCGGGACCGCCGAACCGAATGGACTACATCGAGCCCGCGCAGTTCTTCGTGATTTCGTCAGCCGTTCGTCCCTCGGGAACGAGGAAGATCTCGATGCGGCGGTTCTCCATCGCATCGGCCTTCGGGCACTTGTCGTCGTAGCTGCGGACCATGATCCGGTTACGATCGATGCCCTTCTCGGTAACGAGGTAGTCGCGGGCGTTCTCGGCACGCTTCAGAGCGATACCGGCACGCTCACCCTTGTCGGAGTGACCGTCAATCACGAGCTGGTAGGTCGGATCCTGCTGGAGCCGGACCGCCGCTTCGTCGAGACACAGCTTGACGACGTTGTCGACGCGAGCCGTGTTGCGCTTGAAGTAGCGACGACCGTCAGCACAGATCTCCTCGATCTGGGCGACGCGCTTGAGTTCAACATTCACCGTGACGCGCTCGGTACGGACGCAGTTCGGATCGCCGTCGCCGGTCGTGACCGACACCGTGATCGTCTTGCCACCCATACCAGTGGTGTCGAGCGAGACTTCGCTGTCGCTGTTGCGACGGAGCGAGCCCTCGGACGAATTCCACTCGTAGGTCACAGGGCTCGGACCGTTGTCCGGATCCGAGGCACTCGCCCGGAACGTGACAACCTCACCCTCGGTGACCGACGTCGAGCTGGCCGACAGCGAAACCGTCGGGCACTGGTTCGGACGCTTCTTGACGTTGACCGAAACCGAGCAGTCCACCGCCGGGTTGAACCCGTCGCTGACCTGCGCCGTCACGGTGTACGAACCCTCGGCAAGACCCGACGCGTCGAACGTGACGTTCGCGCCCGAGCCAACGATGCGGCCGCCCGTCGCCGACCAGCTGTAGGTCAGCACGTCGCCGTCGGGATCCGTCGCATTCGCCATGAGCGCGACCGAGTCGCCAATGTAGACGTCCATGCTGGCAGCCGAAACGCCCGTGCAGGTCGGCGGCTTGTTCGGCGGAGGCGGAGCTTCGCACTCGTCACGCGTGCCGAAGCCCACGTACGCGATGAAGCCATTGTGATCGCCACTCTCGAACGTCGTGTCGACCGCGTTGTACACCGGAACCTGGATCACCGTCGGCGGAGCCGGGATGAACGTGAAGCCCTTCAGGTTGAGCACCGGATACGTCTCGCTGTCGCCACCGTTCAACAGACGCCGATAGGCGCCGCCAAACGAGAACCGACCGTCGTAGAAGAAGAAGCGAGCGCCCAACGTGAGGTCGAGCGGATCGTTCTGGTTGACCACCGGCGTCTGACCGCCGATGAAATCCGTCCAGTTGAGTTCGCCGATGAGCTCGGCGTGCTTGTTGACCGCATACGACAGGCCGAGGCCTAGGCCGAGCTTGTTCGGACGGTCAACGGTCTTGATCTCACCAACGTTCGGATCGCCCGCGATCGTGTAGCTGATGTTCTCGTACATGCGGAAGTGGCCGTCCGAGAACTCGTGGCCGAGCGCGAGGAATGCCGTGTAGTCGACCTCACCCGAAGTGCGGCCGCGCGCAAGCGCGTTCTGGTTGCGGGCCGTGGGGATCACGACCGTGCCGCCAAGCGCCAGCGAGAAGTGCGGATGCTCGTCCGGATCGATGACTTCGATCTTCGTGCCGAGCGAGGCATCGCCAATCCCGTTTCCGGACTGACGCGGGCCGAACACCGGGCGACCGAAGTTGTCGAAGCCGAAGAAGTCCACCTGGCCTGCGAACGGCAGGTCCGGGTAGTACGCGGGACGGTCCGTCACGATCGCCGGGCCGAGGCCGACAGCGCCACCGGGGAGACCGAAGTTGTCAACAATCACGGTGCCGGACGGCACGATCGGATTGCCGAAACGGCCGAGGACCGGAAGGATGCCGCCGCCCAGAGCGCCCGTGCCCGGGAAATAGGCCGCACCGCCATCCGTTCCGCCAAACGGCGGTCCAAAGAACACATACGGCGAGCGCCGATACGCCAGTACGGCGTTGTAGCCAGTCCCCGAAACGAGGAAAGGCTGGCGGATCGTCGTCTGCTGCCAAGCATTCAGATTGGCCCAGACTTCCCACCGGTCGTGCAGACCGAGCGTGAAGTTCACGGGAATCTGGTTGATGTCCATGGCGCCCGGTTCGCGGTCGAAGTTGTTCCAGAAGAACCCGACGCTCGTCTCCCACTTGTTGAGAGTACGCGTCGAGTACGTGTTGAACAGACCCGTTCCACCGTAAACCGTCGGAGCCTTCATGTGATGGAGCAACTCGCACTCATCACTGCTCAACTTGTCGCCGTCGCCCGCCGCCCATGCAGCACTGTTCAGCAAGAGAATTGCGAACACCAGCGCGAGAGCTTTGCGAAAATGACTCATCATTCGCCTCCTGACGTTCCTGTTGTTATCTGTCTCATTTTGAGGATACCGGACCAGCTTCACGTTCCTCACATTGCGCGTTCCGTCGGTTCACCTTGCCCAAGATGTCCGCCGCGCGAGGGTGTTTCCCCTCTTTATCAATCCCTGCTCGCTTGCCGTATCCTGCATCTTTCGGAGGTGCATTCTGAGGCGCTGTATCCCGTCAACATTTCAATGCCCAGCCGCGATCGTCACCGGATCAGGGGACCCATTCCGACTCGCTCCTGAGCTCAAAAGAAAACTTGAATCCGATGCCGTTATACACAGTCGGCGGAGTCGAGTCAACTCGAAACCTAAGTGTCCGGACAGTTTCCCGCTTTCCTGACCCGGCCAGGGAGCGACGTTGGGGGCCGGCTGACAGAGAATTGCCTCAAGTCAGCGACGGCCCCCGTTCGGCCACGGCATCACGCGTAAATACCGCGCATCCGCACATCCGAACCGACTCGGTCGATCGCCAGCATGTAGCTCGCGATCCGCGGATTCACGTTGTGCTTCTCCGCAAACCGGACCACGTCGTTGAAGCTGGCCACCATGATGTCCGCAAGTCGTTCGTTGACAACGTCCTCGCGCCAGTAGTAGCCCATCCGGTTCTGCACCCACTCGAAGTAGCTGACGGTAACTCCGCCAGCGTTCGCCAGGATGTCCGGAATGACGAACACCCCGGCATCCAGCAGGATCTTGTCTGCGTTCGCCGTTGTCGGACCGTTCGCTCCCTCGGCGAGCACCTTGCAGCGGATCTTGTGGGCGTTCTTGGAAGTGATCTGATTCTCGGTCGCTGCCGGCATCAGGATGTCGCAATCCAGCTCGAGAATCTCTGCGTTCGATACCCGATCCGCGCCGTCGAAGCCCTCAAGTGTCTTGTTGTGTTCCAGATACGCTAGAACGGCCGGCACATCGAGACCCTTCTCGTTGACGATTCCTCCATAGATGTCCGAAATCGCCGTTACCTTGTAGCCGACCTCGTGCATCAGTCGCGCCGCGGTTCCGCCAACATTGCCGGACCCCTGAATCACGACGCGCGTATCCGGGATGTTCAGACCGAACTTCTTTGCCGCCTCGTTGCAGACGATCAGCAAGCCCCGGCCCGTGGCGTCTCGGCGGCCCCGCGAGCCTCCGATGTCGATCGGCTTTCCGGTGACCACGGCCGTCACCGTATGGCGGGCGTGCATGGAATACGTGTCCATCATCCACGCCATCACCTGCTCGTTGGTGTTCATGTCCGGCGCCGGAACATCGCGCTCCGGTCCGATGAAGTCGATCAGCTCGGACGTGAATCGTCGGGTCAGCCGCTCGAGCTCGCCGGACGACATCTGGTGCGGATCACAGATGATCCCGCCCTTCGCTCCACCGAACGGCACGTTCACGACCGCGCATTTCCACGTCATCCACGCCGCGAGGGCGCGAACTTCGTCGATGTTGACATCGGGCGAATAGCGGATGCCGCCCTTGGCCGGGCCACGCGCGAAACTGTGCTGCACGCGAAAGCCGACGAAGACTTCGACATGCCCGTCGTCCATGAAGACCGGAACGTACGTAGTGATCTCGCGGTTCGGCCACCGCATGATCGTGTACAGATTGGGATCGAGGTCGAGCAGCCGCGCGGCCTCGTCAAATCGCGACATCATGGACTCGAAGGGATTGTCCTCTTTGATATCGCGGGCGTCATCGACATACGGACTTGGCGCCATCGATTGTAGTTCTCCTGCGAGGCAGTGGTTGCGGGGTGTCCCCCGTGGAAGGGCGGCATTATATACACACGACCGCGATGTGTCAGGGAAATGCTCAGGATTCGATGACAGCGGCGCGGCCACTGCACGGGCGGGCTATTCGCGACTTCGATATCCATCGAGATCGAGCACGACGCGCCCGAAGCCGGCCGCCCTGACTGCTTCGGACATTGCTCGGGCCATTGCGGCGTCGAGCGCGGCCGGCATCTCCTCGGGCGCAATCTCGATTCGCGCAATGTCCTCGTGATGGCGCACCCTCAACTGTCGGAAACCGAGACCTCGCAGGGCCGCCTCAGCTCGCTCGACCCGGCCGAGCCGCGCAATCGTGACGGGCGTTCCGTGCGGAATCCGTGATGCAAGGCACGCCGACGCCGGAGCATCCCAGACGGGCACGTCGAGGACTCGGGCAAGGGCGCGCACATCTCGCTTGCCGGCGCCGCACTCGACGAGCGGGCTTCGTACACCGAGCTCCTCCGCCGCGACGCGGCCCGGCCTGTGATCGGTGAGGTCGTCAGCGTTCGTGCCATCCACGACGAGTGAGTAGCCGCGATCCTGCGCCAACAACGACAGGCGCGTGTACAGCTCGCTCTTGCAGAAATAGCAGCGATCCGGTGCGTTTCGCACGTAGCGTTCGTCTTCGATCTCGTTCGTATGCACCCACTCATGTTCGAGCTCGAATCGCCCGACGACGGATTGGACCATCGCTCTCTGAACATCCGGATAACTCGGACTCACGCCGGTCACCGCGAGCGCCCGGGTGCCGAGAGTCTTCCCGGCAATCGCAGCGAGGAGGGCGCTGTCGACGCCCCCGGAAAGCGCCACGACGACCGAGCCGGCGGACTCGAAAAACGCTTCGAGACTTCCCGTGAGCTCTTGGAGGCGCACCTCTGCGGCCATCTGTTGCTCGGCGGATTCCTGCAGTCCAGGCTTCATCATGGCGAACTTCCGTGCGGACTATAGCATCCGGTCGGTGTGGTAGCATGACGCCGTTTCCCGGGAGTTTCTCGATCAATGGGTCGCATCCGATTGCCTGCCGTCTTCGTCCTGCTCGCCGTGTGCATGGTCGCGCCTCCGGGCGACGCCGACGGACGTCAGGGCGCAACTCAGAAATCACCTCCTCCGCAGATCGACACTCGCGGACTGGACGCCTTCGAGGAAGGCCAGAAGGCGCACCAGCAGGGCCGTGTTGCCGACGCGATCGCTCTCTACGACAAGGCGATAGCGCTCGATGAGGAGCTCTGGGGCGCCCACTTCCAGAAGGGTGTCGCACTTCTGCAGCTTGGGAAGCCAAAGGACGCCGAAGTTTCGCTTCGCCGTGCTGTGGAAATCGAGCAGGAGTTCGCGGCTGCGCACGCAGCCCTCGCCGATGCGCTTCTTGCACTCGACCGCGCCGCCGACGCCATCGCCGAGTACCGCCGGGCATTCGAGATCGACAGCGCACTCGTGCAAGCACGGCCGAATTTCGCCGTTGCACTCTGGAGAACCGGAGCGTACGCGGAGGCCGACCAGCAATTGTCCCTAATCGAACGCCAGAACATCGCAACGGCGGATACGCTGACCCTCCACGCGGAGGTCTTCGAAAAACTGAAGCGGCCGGCCGATGCAGCCAGGTCCTACGACCTCGCCATCGCCGCCGATGCCAGGCACCCGGACGCTCGAATCGGACGCGCACGCCTCCGGCGCGCCGCGGGCGACCTCGACGGCGCCGTTGCAGACCTGACCGTCGCCAATACCGTGCGCCCCTCAGCCGAGATTTCTGCCGAGCTCGCCGAGATCGCCGTCCAATCGAACGATCCCGAGCGCGTTCTCGCCGCACTTCGCGAGAGGGTCCGCGCCGATCCGACGAATCGCCGCAACCTCAGTGATCTCGCAGATGCGCTGGTCCGGGCAGACAAGATGGAGGAGGCGAAGAAGCACGCGGACGCAATCGTCGCGCTCGCACCGAACGATCCGACCTCGCATGAAGCTGCCGGGGACGTGTTCGCCGAATCGTCTCCTCTCGAAGCGGCCCGTTACTACGTCTGGGCGGCCAGAATTGCACCGGGCAACATTGAAGTTCGAATCAAGCTCGGTGCCGCCCTCGTCAGAGCCAAGAGGTTCACGGAGGCCATCGAGCACCTTTCACTTGTCGTTGCGAGCCAGCCGGACCGTCGAGAGGGTCACGCCGGACTTGCGACGGCCTTTTACGGTGCCTCCCGATTCGCCGAGGCAGCGCGTGAGTTCGGCTGGATCGCCGAGCGAGAACCGCAGGTCGCCTTCGTGCAGTTCTACCTGGGGGCCAGCCTCGATCGCATAGGCAGCTGCACGGAAGCGCTGGCCGCGTTCGAACGATTCCTCAGCCTCGCCGACTCGACTGCGGACCGGGCCCGGATCGACGAGGTCAACTTGCGGATTCCCGGACTCAAGCGGCAGATTGATCGTGGCTGCGGAAAGGAATCGAAAAAGTGAGTCTGCGGACGGGACAGCGATGAGCGACGCGACCTGCAAGGCCGGATTGCATTCTCGAAGCGCGGGTTTCCCGATCGCGGCGTCAATCTGCCTCGCCGCGGTGCTCTCGGGCGACGCAGGTGCGCTTCCGCAGCAGGGGCCGCCGGAGGTTCCGGTGCCTCCTCCACCGTCCGAGACCTTCATGAGATTGACCGAGGCTGAGCTCATCGCGCGATTGCCCGAGCGCGAGCGAATGCTGATAGACGCTGTTCGCGATCCGCGCCAGCGCTTCGACAAGCTGCTTGATGTGAGCGACATGCGACTTGCTGCCGTGGGTCTCGAGCTTGACCGCGGCGTCGGTTCGGTGCGTGACGAGCTGCTGCTCTACGACGCAACTCTTCGGCTCGCCGAAGCGCGGCTTCGAGCGCCCGAGACACGGGCGGCACCGCGTGACAAGCTCTTCAAACGTCTCGAGCGCCGCCTTGCGAAGCAGAAGCTGGTGTTCGACAGCATTCTGGATTCGCTTCGAGCCGATGACTTGCCGACCGGGCAATCCGTTGCAAACACCATCGAGTCCATTCGGATCCGTGCACTCAACTCGGCGCTCGATTCTGAAGTCCTCGTGACTCCCAAGGAGCCGTAATGCCGAGTCGTCCCCTGTTCGGCCGCCTGGTCGCGCTCGCCGTCATCATTGGAAGTCTCGCCTCGGGTGCTTCAGCCCAGCGAAAGGGTGAATATCTCACTGAAGGCGAGATCGATCTCGTCCGGGAGATCCGGCTCATCGACCATCGATCGGAGATTTTCCTGAAGATCGCGGATCGTCGCCTGATCGCGCTGACCGACCCTGCGGGACCGACAGGAGACTCGAAGTTCAAGAAGTTCGGTCCGTTGCCGACAGGCTCCCAGGTGGAGTTGCTCGACGACTATCGACGCGCCGTCGAGGAGCTCATGGTCAAGCTCGACGACGAGTTCGAGCGCACCGGAATGACTGCGGCGCTGAAGAAGGCGCTCGAGTCGTCAGCCAAGGAGATGGACCGTCAGATTGGCGTTCTCGCGACGCTCAAGACAATGTCGACGGCTGAGGATTTCAGGTCGATCCATCGAAGAGCTGTTGAGGCGGCCAGCGACCTTCGCGACGGCGCCCGCTCTGCGCTCGGATCTGCGCCGTAGTCCACTGGATCGCAGAGGCGGCACCGCCAGAATCCGACGCAGTGGATCGCTGAGGGCTCTATACCTGCGAGATGTCGCAACGATCGATATCGCGACCAACCGGCAGGATTGCGGAACATCGCCGAAGGCGCTCATCGACCGGGGAGCGGTCGACTGGAGTTTGGCCTGCTGAGTCGACCCCGGAGCGGTCGACTGGAGTTTGGCCTGCTGAGTCGACCCCGGAGCGGTCGACTGGAGTTTGGCCTGCTGAGTCGACCGCGGAGCGGTCGAAGGAAATAGCCGTGGGTCGCGGGGGCGAGTGCAACG
>CAZQBW010000004.1:0-59675 GCA_964591515.1 uncultured Clostridia bacterium | reverse complement strand
CCCGCACACCCGACCTCGGCGGGACGGCAACGACGCGCTCAGTCACTGACGCCGTACTGGCGTTGCTGTCATAGCGCTGGTAACGTTGATAACGTTGGTAACGTTGATAACGTTGATAACGTTTGTAACGTTGGCAACAATGAGAACGTTGACTGCCTGATCAAACCTGATCAAACCTGACGAACCTGACGAACGTTATCAACGTTATCAACGTTACCAACGTTATCAACTATTCATCGCTTCAAGAAACGTATCGAATAGATAATCCGCATCGTGCGGGCCGGGCGAGGCTTCAGGGTGGTATTGCACGCTGAACGCGCGCAGGGATTTCGAGCGCAGGCCTTCGACCACGCCATCGTTCAGATTGACATGGGTGACTTCGACCGAGCTTGGCAGTGAATCTGCCACAACTTCGAAGCCATGGTTGTGGCTGCTGATCTCGATCGCCGAGGTGTCGGAGAAGCTCACCGGCTGGTTGCCGCCGCGGTGGCCAAACTTCATTTTGCGGGTCTGCCCGCCCAGGGCCAGCCCCAGAATCTGGTGGCCGAGGCAGATCCCAAATATCGGAATCTTGCCCAGTAATCCGCGGGTCGCTTCAATCGCGTAGTCACACGCTGCCGGGTCGCCCGGACCGTTGGACAGAAAGACGCCATCCGGCTTGAGATCGAGCACGGCCTGGGCGCCGGTTGCGGCCGGCACAACGATGACATCGCATTCTCGGGCGGCGAGCATAAGCAGAATGTTGCGCTTGATCCCAAAGTCAAAGGCGACCACCCGCCTTCGGGGCGTGATCGCTTCCCGCCCGCGATCCAGGATCCGCCACTCGGGATCGCCGACCTGACCCCACGCGTAGGGTTCGGCGCAGGTGACCTCGCGGGCCAGGTCCCAGCCGTTCATGTCAGGCATCGCCCGGGCCAGGGCGGTCAGCCGTGCGGGGTCGGGATCGCTCGAGGACAGGGCCGCTCGCATCGCGCCGCGCGAACGAATGTGGCGAACCAGGGCGCGGGTCTGCAGACCGCTGATCCCCACCACCCCGCGCGCTGCAAGATAGTCACTCAGCGAGCGTTCGGAGCGATAGTTGCTAACGATCGGGCTCAGCTCGCGCACCGCGAACCCGGCCACCCAGGCCCGCTCCGACTCATCATCAACCGCGTTTGCGCCGACGTTGCCGATCTGGGGAGCCGTCATCACCACGATCTGGCGGTGGTACGAGGGATCGGTGATGATCTCCTGGTAACCCGTCATCGACGTGTTGAAGACCACTTCGCCGGTCGTGTCGCCCTGGGCGCCAAAACCAACGCCCGGCCAGGTCGTGCCGTCTTCGAGCGCAAGAAGCGCGGGGGGAGATGTTCGACTCATATCCGCTTTTTGGCGATGATATCGCCTGGCGGAGCCAGGCAATATCATCGCCAAAAAATTAGTCTACTTCTTCGTCACCGTGACTGTCACCGTGTCGGGGCTGCTGTCCACGGTGCCGTCGTTGACGGTGAGGGAAATCACGTACGTTCCGGGCTTGTCGGCATAGAACGTCGGACTTGCGGTAGCTGCACCTGTTAGCGTCGCCTTGCTGTGTGCCGGCCTGGTTGTCATGGTCCAGTTGTAGGTCAGCGCGTCGCCGTCCACATCCGAGCTGGATGCACCGTCCAGCGTGACGGTGTTGTGGAACTTCAGCGACTGATCCGCGCCGGCATTGGCGATCGGCACGTCGTTGACCGGCGTCACCGAGACGTTGACGGTCGCGGTGCTGGTTCCGCCTTTTCCATCGCTGACCGTGTAGGTGAAGCTGGCGCTGCCGTTGAAGTCGCCTGTCGGCGTGAACACCACGTTGGTTCCCATCAGTGCCACGAGTCCATTGACGGGACTCTGCACCGAGCCGACCGAAAGCGCATCTCCGTCGGCGTCCGTGTCGTTGGCGAGCAGCGTTGCCGCTCCCACGACCAGCGTGCCGTCTTCCGGCACCGTAGCGTTGTCGTTGTTGGCAACGGGATCGTTGTTGAGCGACAGCGGGCCGGCGAGGTTCACGGCGACGTTCTGAGTACCGATCAGGATACCCACAGCCTCAGGACACACGTCGGGATTGTCGCATCGCGCTTCGTGAGTCTCAGGGTCATAGACCCCGGTGTATGCGTAGAACTCGAATCGCCGGCTGACCGCCTCGGCGCCAGCGCCGACTTCCGCCGCTCCTCCGAATTCCTGTTCACCTTCGTTCTCGGTGCTCGATTGCAGCAGCACCCATTCGATCTCTACCTCGGCTGGCTCGTCCGGAACGATGTCACGGTCCGGATCGTCGATGACCATGTGATTGAGATCGTCCTCCTGCAGTCCGTCCGGAAGCTCGGTCACGAAGACCTTCGCCCAGATGGCGTCGCCGAACTCGTACAGATCCGGCGGGGGCGGCGCGATGACGGCCGCAGCGATCGGCTGTGCTCCCGGAACGGCTGGAGGGGTGACGTTCCAGACCGGCGCCGGAAGCGGCACGTTGCTGCCGAATCGCGACAATACTCCTGGTGCCGATTCGACCAGCCAGTGGTATGAAGTCTTCGTCGGCGATGCGTTCAGTGATGCCCCGAAATGATCGCAACCGCAGCTGTAATACTCGGCCGGATTGGCGACTCCGCCGGTCCAGCACGAGTGACCCTGCGTGGGAAGATACGGAGGGGCCGTGAACGGCGTCGTCGCGCTCCACGTGTGCGCGACTGGATCGTACGTCGCCGTGTAACGGATGATGACGCCGGTGCCGCTCGCGTTGGGCACGACGACCGGGTCGCCGTAGCGCTGATACGGTGCGCCGAACGTGTAGGCGACATCGGCGACCGAGATGCCCTCGAGCTCGATTTCGAAGCCGTGGCAGTCTCCGTTCGTGTCGTTGATGACGTCGAAGTTGTCGAGCGTCCCGTAGGTGATCTGTGCGTTCGCGATGGAGGGGTCGCTGAAGATGAAGATCACTGACAATGCCAGGACCAGTGGTCCGAGTGTGAGTAGCGAGAGTGGATTACGCATTGTGCTCACCCCCAGAGCGCCGTTTGGTTCACTCCGTGCGCGAAGACCGGCACTCGATTAATCTCCCGCGCATTGCCTGGGGCTTTGGCTGGCACAAACGAGGTCGTGGCAGCCGAATTGCTTTATTGCAATGCGTGTGCCCGGGCGCCGGCTTCGTCAGACGCGAAAAGCGGCCGTTTCCAGCGCGAACGTGGCAGCGCAACGAGTGTCGGCGTACGAGAACTTCGACGCGACGGTCTGGGCTCGTCCAAAGCCTTGGACGCGAGGCGCGGGTCGGTCGGGAGTTAGGAGAGGTAGCGGACCACGGATTGGCACGGATCCAGCAGATGAACGCGGATCTAAGGAACAGGCCGCAAATCGGCGTGAAGCGCCGCGTTGGATCGACGATCCAGAGCGGCGCTTCACCCCGCACTCCAGAGCGCTTCGCGTCGAGCGGGACCTATTCCCAGTGAGCGCCGGGCACGTAGTCCCCGAAATACCAGATGTGTCCCTCTGGGTCCTCGCACATGTAGCCGCGGGCGCCGTACTCCTCGTCACGCAGCTCGCGCGTGATCCTCGCGCCTGCCTCGATCGCCCGTTTGTAGTGCGCGTCGGGATCGGCAACGTAGGCACTGAGCGCCTGGTTGCTGCCGCCAAGGCTGCGAGGGCTCTGGCGCCTTTCGTCGGGCTTCGCCGACCCGATCATCACGACGCCGTTGCCGAACGTCATCTCCGAGTGCATGACGGTTCCATTGGGCCCGGGAACGATGAGCCGGCGCGTGAAGCCGAAGGCGCGCTCGAGCCACTCTATGGCCGCCATCGGATCGTCGTAGGTGAGCGAAGGATAGAACGTCGCGGTGATTGGATCGTTGTTCGCGGGCATCGAGGCCTCCGGGTGTCAGGCGTTCGCCTCGACAGTATCTCACTTAAGAAGGGCCACTGATCCCCGCGACCTGAATCAATCGGATCACGTCGGCCGCAGGAAGACCATCGTCTGACAGGTCACGCCAACCAGCACGAGCTGTGCGAGGAGGGCGGCCCACCGCTCTTCCGGAGGCCGTCGCGCGACCTCACAGCCCGCCGGGATCGCGACGAGCGGAATCAGGAAGATCCAGAGCCGCGTCGTCTCGATCGCGAGCAGCATGCTCACTGCGACGACGGCGATCTGCACGAGCGCGATCACCAGGAACGGTCGCTCGAGCGGCCCTGATGGCTCCGCGCCGAAGAGGATCGAGAACCGGTAGACGAGCGCGACTACGAGCACGAAGCCAGCGCCCATCGCGCCCTGGTAGACGTCCATTGGAACAGTGCGCCAGAACGTCGTCGGCCGCGTCGCCGCGAACGCCTGCTGCTCGGCGACCGCAGCACGGAAGGTCTCGATCGGCTGAAAGTGAACGATGGCCCAGAGAGCCAGATTGAGCGCCACGAAGACGAGCACTGCCAGGGCTACACGGACGGCAATCGGACCCGCTTCGTCAGGGCGCTCGCGTAACTGGCGCGCCAGCCAAAGCACGATGAACACGCCGAGCACGAGAAGACTGTATGTGAAGAACGTCGTCAGGAAGACGATGGCGCCGAACGCGACAGCCAGCGTCGCCGACTTCCGCTCGAGCAGCTCGCGCCAGACCGCAAGCTGGAGGCACGCCACGGCCGCGAGGATCTGGTCGAAGCCTGGAAAGAACAGGAGGAGGCCGGGCGCGAACGCGATCAGGCACGCGGCGTGAAAGGCTCCTTCCTTCTGGACTTTGTACGTGCGCGCCAGCCAGTAGGTCGCCGGCACGGCGAGCGCGCCGAGGAACCCGGTCGTTAGCCCTCCCCAGAACGCCCCGGTCCGTTCTCCGAAGACCTCGACGAAGAACATGTAATAGAGAAGGTAGCCGGGGGGCTTCGTGCTGGAATGGAGGGTGAGCTGTGACAGGAGCTGTGGATAGCTCGACATCCACCCCGGGATCCGGGTAAGCCGTATGGCGTCGGTGAAGTAGCCGGTCGACTCCGGGCTCGCCACGGTCTGCCAGATCCGGTCGAGCGAGAACGGATCGGACTGCGATCCGCAAAGGAAGATCTGCAGTCCGAGGTTCCCGATTACCAGGAGCGCGAGCGCCTTTCCCGTCGTCGTCTTTCCCCTCGCCAGTGCGCCGTGAGCGAGGAACACGGGGACCGCTCCAAGAAGCAGGAGGGGGTACAGAGGCGACCACGGCAGCATCCGCCACGGCCACGCCCACAGCCCTTCGTACCCGTTGAGTCCCGGCGTGTGGGCCAGGAATCCCGCGGCCGCCGCAACGACGACGAGGACGACGGCGACAAGGAACCCTGGCCAGGCCCTGACGTCGGAGCGCAGCGAGGCAGCTGGAGTATCCATCTGGTCTGTGGAATCGTCAGCGTCCGGGGACATGGCGCGAATGCTCTCGCGAATGGCCTCCATTGTCGAGCGAACGATTCGCGAAGCGCCGTGGACTGCGTTGTGAAGCACTGCCTTGGATCGTGTCGAAGAGAACCTCCGCAGGCGCCGAAGGTGACGCCAGCCGGACCTGGACCAAAGCGGCGCTTCGCGCCGCACTCCAAGGCTCTTCGCGCAATGGTCGCGAGTCGACCGGTCGAGCGAATTGACTCGGAAATTTGTGCGGCGATAGACTCGCGACCGTATCTTCCTTCAACGTGTTCAACGACTCAGATCCACCGCCTTCGTCCAGAGGACGATTGCTCGTCGGCGCGCTCGCTCTTCTCGTGATCGCGGCCGCCGTTGTGGTCTTTTTCTGGCGGCCGTCGCTCATCGGCCTCGGCACGGGCGGCGCGCCAGTGTCGTCAACGGGTTCCGGGACGAACGCGGCGCCTAACGCGGGCGTCTCGACCACGCCCGACAAGGACCAGGTTGCGGTGCTCGAAACGACGTCGGGACGAATCATCTTCGAATTTCTGCCCGATATCGCGCCGCTGCACACGGTCGCCTTCCAGAATTACCTCCGGCAGGGCTTCTTCGACGGGACGATCTTCCATCGCGTGATCCCGAAGCAGGCCGTACAGGGCGGCGGTCCGATGTCGAAGGACGATTATCCGTTCGACGACGGCATGGTCCCCGAGACGCTGCGGCGAATCCCGGCCGAGTTCTCGACGAAGGTCAAGCACACGCGCGGCGTGGTGGCCGCGGCACACCTGGACGGCGACAACGACAGCGCGACGAGCCAGTTCTTCATCGAGACGAAGACGAACCCGCTGTGGGACGGCAAGTACACGATCTTCGGCCGCGTGATCGAGGGCATGGACATCGTCGACCAGATGGTGAACGCGCCGCTGCGAACGGCCCCGAAGCTCATGGATCGACCCGCCGACCCTGTCCGCATCACGAAGGCGTATCTGGCGCCGCGCGAATCGATCGCTAAGGGCAACGCGAAGCCGTAGAGCGGTCCGCACTTCTTAGCCCGCTAAGTCGCCGTCGGCTCTCGCTCGGAGTCACCAATCGCCATCACCGATCTCATGACCGTCAAAGGCACCATCACGATTGCGGGCTCCCGCGACGTCGAGCGCGAAACGGCCCGGAGTCTCTTCGAGCAGCACCTGTCGCCGGCTTTGTCGCAGGGTCGGCGCTGGCTGCTGGCGACGGGCCGCGGGATCGACCACTGGGCGATGGAATGGCTGCTCGAGCACGGGGAACGCTGCTGGGGCGTGGTTGCGTACACGAGGCTTCGGCAGCCGCGGTGGGTTCAGCCGTGGCTGGATGAACTGGATCGGGTCATCGAGCTGGACCTTCCGAAACGGAAGACCGCGAGCATGATCCGGAACCGACACATGGTCGATCTGTCCGACGTCGTGTACGGCTTCTGGATCGGGAGAGGCGGCGACGTGACCAGGACGTTGAAGTATGCGATCCGGCAGCGGCGAGAGACGCACGCCATCCCGATCGGCGGTCCGGTGGGAGAGGCGTGACGGGACGAAACCCGCGCGCCTCGGGTCATTTCACGATCGGTACACGTCCGTGCTTAGGTACTTGAGCCCCGAGTCGCACATGAGCGTGACGACGATCGCGTCGGGGCCGAGCCGTTCGGCGACGCGGATCGCGGCGACGACGTTTGCGCCCGAGGACGTGCCGGCGAAGAGCGCTTCCTCGCGGGCGAGGCGTCGTGTCATGGCCTTCGCGTCGGCCGTCGCCACGGGGATGATCTCGTCGACGAGCGAGGGTTCCCACAACGGTGGCCGATACCCGATTCCGACGCCTTCGATCTTGTGGGGACCGGCTTCGCTCCCGCCGAGGACGGCGGACTCGGCGGGCTCGACGACGGCGATGTGAACGCCGGGTTTGTGTCGCCTGAGGACCGTCGCGACGCCGCGCGATGACGCCGCGGTGCCGACACAGTGGACGAACGCGTCTACTGTTCCGTCCGTTTGCGTCCAGATCTCTTCTGCGAGGCCGTAGTAGCCGGCGATGCTGTCGCGGTTCTCGAGCTGGTCGGTCCAGAACGTGTTCGGCTCGAGGCTCATCTTGCGGGCGGTCTCGATCATGTCGAGGATTAGCTTGCGCGTCGTGAGCCCGCCTTCGCTCGGGACGAGCGTGAGCTCGGCGCCGAGCGCCGTCATGTGGTCGCGCTTCTCCTGGCTGAATGCGTCGGAGGTGACGATCCGGATGCGGTAGCCCTTCGCGGCGCAGACAAGGGCGAGCGACGTGCCCGTGCTGCCGCCGGTGTATTCGACGACGGTGCCGCCGGGGCGGAGTCGACCGTCGGCCTCGGCCTGCGAGATGACGGCGAGCGCCATGCGGTCCTTCATGCTGCCCGTCGGGTTCTCCCACTCGAGCTTGGCGAAAACCTTCGCGCAGCCGGCCGGCACGACCTTCCGAAGCTGCACCATCGAGGTGTTCCCGATTGCCTGAAGAATGTCCATCGGACTGGCTGTGGTTTCGCAGCGTCGGCTTCGAGACGGTCTACACAACCGTACTCGTAACGAAGCTCGTGTCTGCAGCCGTCGCGGGCGTCGTCACCGCGATAGTCATGTACGCCAACCTCGCCCTTGCCGTCCGGCTTGCGCCCCAAAGCCCGTTTCGAAGCCGCGTCGTCCAGATCGACCAGGCGCGTATCGCCCTTCCTGATCTGGGAGACCTCGTGGCCTATCTCCCTCTTCCCGTGGCACTGGTGGCTGGGCTCGTCGCAGCCAAGTTTGGCTGGGAGTCGTGGGAGCTGTTTCAACTCTTCCTTTACCAGGTTCCGTTCGGAGTCACGGACCCGGTATTTGGTCGCGACGTCGGTTTCTATGTCTTCACGCTCCCGGTTCTCGAGTGGGTCGAGTGGCTCGCGCTCTTCCTTGTCCTCGGAAGCCTTGCCGGCACAATTGGAATCTATGGAGCCCGCGGCGGACTCTACCTCCCGAAGGGTCGGCTGCTGCCGATGCTCGATCGCGGACCACGCCGGCACGTCCTCTGGCTCGTAGCCGCGCTGGCCATCGTGGTGGCCGCGCACGTGTGGCTCGAGATCCCGAATCTCCTCTTCTCGACCAGCGGGCCTGTCGCGGGCGCGTGCTACACGGATTTGCAGGCAACGCTTCCACTGCTCTGGGTTCGTGTCTTCGTCGCCCTTCTCGCTGCGGTCGTGGCAGCCGTCAGCGCGTATCGGCACGGAAGCGGGCTCCTGCTCGCCGGTATTGCCGTATACGGGATTGTATTGATTGGGGGAGGCATCTACACCGCGTCCGTCCAGAAGTTCTCTGTCGCGCCCAACGAGGTCGAGAAAGAAACGCCGTACATCGAGCGCAACATCGAGGCGACGCGACGAGCCTTCAGGCTTGACGCCGTCGACGAGCGCGAACTGACGGGCGAGGTCCTTCTGACGGCAAGGGACATCGACGCAAATCGCAACACGGTCGACAGCATTCGACTCTGGGACATGAGGCCGCTGCTCGACACGTTTGCTCAGATCCAGGAGATCCGGACGTATTACGAGTTCCAGAATGTCGACAACGACCGTTACGTTGTGAATGGAGTTCCGAGACAGGTAATGCTCTCGGCCCGCGAGCTTTCGATCGAGAGCCTGCCGAACCGGAACTGGATCAATGAACGACTCACCTTCACGCACGGGTACGGTCTCGCGCTTGGGCCGGTCACCGCCGTGACGCCCGAGGGCCTGCCGGTGCTCTTCGTGAAGGACATCCCGCCGGCGGCGCCCGATCCCGTCTTCGCCGTGACGCGCCCGGAGCTCTATTTCGGCGAGCTCTCGAGCGATCACGTGTACGTCAGGACCAATACCGCCGAGTTCGACTATCCGTCCGGCGACAACAATGTCTTCGCGACCTATGAAGGACGGGACGGCGTTTCGATAGGCTCGGGCCTGCGGCAGGTGCTCTTTGGATTGCGGCTCGGCGACATGAAGCTTCTTCTGTCGGACGCCATGACGCCCGACAGCCGGGTGATGCTCAACCGCAAGATCACCGAGCGACTTTCGCTCGTCGCACCATTTCTTGTTCTCGACAAAGACCCGTACCTGGTCATTCACGAGGGCCGGCTGGTCTGGATACTCGACGGGTACACGACAACCGATCGGTACCCGTACTCGCAGCCGTACGGCCCGATCAACTACATCAGCAACTCGGTCAAGGCAACGATAGACGCCTATGACGGCACCGTGACGCTCTATATCGCCGATCCGTCGGACCCGATCATCCAGACCTACTCGCGGATCTTCCCTGGAGTGATGCACTCCCTGGACGAACTTCCCGCAGGGTTGCGTGCACACCTCCGGTATCCCGAGGACATCTTCCGCGTCCAGACGGGGGTCTATGCGACCTACCATATGAACGGCGCCCAGATGTTCTACAACCGCGAGGACGTGTGGGAAGTCGCGTCGCTGGCAACGTCGGAAGCTCAGGGCAAGGAGGAACCGATGGTTCCTTACTACACGATCATGCGGCTGCCCGGCGGTACGGAGGAGGAGTTCATCCAGATGCTTCCGTTCACGCCCAAGAGCAAGGACAACCTCGCGTCGTGGATGGTGGCGCGCACGGACGGCGAGAACTACGGCAAGCTGGTGGTGTACCGGTTTCCGAAACAGCGGCTCGTATATGGTCCCAAGCAGATCGTCGCGCGTTTCAATCAGGATCCCGAGATTTCACGTCAGCTCACGCTCTGGAACCAGCGTGGGTCGCAGGTCATGTTCGGAAACCTGATGGTCATCCCGATCGATGCATCGCTCCTCTATGTTCAGCCGCTGTACCTGCGCGCCGAGAGTGGCAAGATTCCCGAACTTCGGCGGGTCATCGTCGCGACGGACAACAGGATCGCGATGGGAGAGACGCTGGACAAGAGCCTGGCGATGATCTTTGGCTCGGCACCGGCAAAGGAAGAGGGCGCCGAGAATGCACCGGCACCCGGAGACCAGGCGGCAGCGGGAGTCCCGTCTGATCTGGCGCTCGAGGCTCGCAGGCACTACGAAAGCGCCCTCGAGGCCCAACGCGCGGGCGACTGGGCGCGCTACGGCGAAGAGATCCGGCAGCTTGGATTGGTGCTCGAGCGCATGACCCCGAAACCGTAGGCCACGAGCGCTCCGTCACGTTTGACTCCGGGCGTGACGGTCGACACCGGCGTTGGTAATGGAGTGCTCGAGTGCTTCACAGGGACTTCAGGCGAATGACGGCGAAGTTACCACTGCGCTCGACTCTGTCGGACACGTCCCATTCCTTCGTGCTCAGATACACACCTCGTACAGTACTCGCTACTCGGAGGCACGGCCCGTTACCCGTCGCCACTTCTCTTCAAAAGGAAAGATCGGGCGGTACCGCACGGCCAGGAGCGTTGGTCCGATTCGGATTCGTTTCGAGAGGTAGTCACCGGGACTCCCAAGCGTTGCGGTGACCTCCGTGGGATCGAGGTCCGAGAGCCGCACCGTCTGCCATAGCTGGTCCGGAGACTCGCGCTGAGGTGTTGGCCACGAGACAGGCCAATCGACCGGGGTACTGCGAGGGTTCAAGATATCGTCCTGGAAGTAGACTTCGAATTGCTCTGGTCGCCACGGCGTCGCAGGCGGTAGCTCCAGGTGGGTCACGGCGCAGAAGGCTCGATTGATGGGATCAGGAAGGGGCGCAACGCCAGGAGCCCCGGGACGTGGCTCCGACCACCATCCATACAGGACCACCTTGATGTACGTCCCGTTGTCACGCCGGACGTGAAGCACTTCGGAGCCCTGATCGCTTGCCGTTCGGGCCGACAGTATTTCACCGTCAAACGCCTCGAGCGCCGCCCGATCGATGTCAGCGATGAGGCGAGCCACCACTTCGGATTGGAGCGTCGACGTCACGTAGGTCGACGGGCTCGCGGTCTCCCGTTGGACGATGACCGTTCCATCGCCGTACAGCACAAAACTCGGTTGCTCGATGTTCGGGGTGATGTTCCAGAGGTGGCCGCCGAAGTCGTCGATGACGACGAGTGGTTCAGGTCCGGAGTAGACCGCTGGAGCAGGAGGAACGAGAACGTCCGATTGCCGCGGCACTTGACTGCATGCAGCCAGAATTTGGACGGCGGCGACGACCACGAGTACCAGGTTGAGTCGCAGTACCGGCATGTCGTGACGATACCTCGACTCGAATGGCTTCGAAACGCGGTCAGCGAGATCGCCAGTCCGGGACGGAGCGTCGCGAGGGAAGGGCATCCGTATCGCGAGGCGCCGCCCGGAGCGGCGGTGGGGGATCGGGGGGCGCGCACCGTGCGCGCGGTCAGTACCGGGAGCGTTGGCGACCGGGTCGTCGCGTCTCGGAGCAGTCACGCAACTGGGTCGCCGTGCGCCCCGATCGTCGTGCGGGGAAGATAGTCGGCCGTCGACCCGACGGAACGTCTCTATTGGACGACCACCCGGTCGCTGACGCTCCCGGTACTGACCGCCGGCGGGTAGCCGGCGCGGTTGTGTACGTACCTACTCCGGCGGATTCACGATCGAGGGCGGCGCGTCGGGTGCCGTCCGTGCTTCCCAGCGCTTTCGCGCGAGCTTCCAGGCGAAGCGCAGGATCAGCAGCATCGGCAACACGATCAGGATCAGGATCGGAGTCGTGACGCCGACGAGGCGGATGAACCCGATGATGATGTTCGAGCCGACGTCGATCGCATCACCGAACGCACGCTTTATCGCGGCCATGAAGCCGCTCGACTCGGTCCGCACGACCGGCGTCGGCGACGAGATCGTCACCGTGATCGTCGACAGGCTCGACTGGTTCTCGAGGAAGCGCTTGCGACCCTCGAGCCGCTCGATCTCGGTGCGCACGTTCGCGATCTGCGTCTGGACCTCGAGCGCATCCGACACGCTCTTCGCCTGCTTCATGATCTCGAGGAACTGCTGCTCGAGCGCCACCTTCGTCCGGATGCGCGCCTCGAGGTCGATGTACTCCTCGGTCACGTCCTGGCCGGTGATCTTCTCGCGCGTGACCGTGCCGCCGCCGGTGCGGATCGCCTCTACGGCCGCGCCGAACCTGTCGGCCGGAACGCGCATGGTGATCGTCACGTTCGTATAGCTCGAGCCGGATTGCCTGATCTCGGACGTGACGATAAAGCCGCCGTTCGACTCGGCAATCGACGAGATGCGCTGCTGGGCCGGCGCGGGCTCTTCGACCTCGATGGCCATCTCGGCATTGCGGATGATCTTGCGGTTGAAGGCCTCGCCGGCGGAGCGAGAGCCGTCGGCGTCGGCGAGGGGGACGGTCGAGGTGTCGGCCACGGTCTGGGTCCCGGCGCGCCCCTGCGCCGGCTTTGCAGCGTCCGCCGCTTCTGACTTTGCCGTGTAGCCGGGAGAGGCGGCTGTTGTCGCTGCGGGCGGAGCTGACGGCTCTTGCGACGCCACCTGGCGGTCACTCGACGTCCCGGACGTCGGAACTGACGACTCACCGCACGCCGTCGTCAGGAGAACCAGGGGAAGCAACATCGTGGCGAATCGCATGGGGTAAACCCTCCTGGGCCTATGATCGCTGCGAGGTGGTGAAAGTTCCCGAGGGTGTGAGCTTGGGAGAAGTGGTTCGATCGCGGAGCACGTCTGTACGGACGCTCGCTACCGCTCGCGGCTCAAAAAACGGGGTCAAAAACGGGGATCAGGCTTTCGGATGCGCCTTGTCGTAGACCTCGACCATGCGTTCGTGCGAGACGTGCGTGTACTTCTGCGTCGTCGACAGCCGCGCGTGACCGAGCAGCTCCTGGATCGAGCGCAGGTCCGCACCGGCGTTCAACAGGTGCGTGGCGAACGAATGGCGCAGCGCGTGCGGACTGATGTTTCGCAGGTCGGCGATGATCCGCACGTATTTGTCGATCAGCCGCCCCACCGAGCGCGTCGAGATCCGCGTGCCCTGGTAGTTGAGGAACATCACCTGCGGCTCGCGCGACTCCTCGTCCGCCTCCGACAGGAACTGCCCGCGCACGCCGAGGTACGCCTCCATCGCCTCCTGCGCCTTTCCGCCGTACGGCACGATGCGCTCCTTGCGCCCCTTGCCGCGCACCCGGATCGACTGGTTCTTGAAGTCGATGTCGTCGACGTTCAGCCCGCACAGCTCCGACACGCGCACGCCCGTCGCGTAGAGCAGCTCGAGGATCGCGCGGTCGCGCCGCCCGAGCGCCGTGTCGGTGTCAGGCGACTCGATGAAACGGATGACGTCGTCGACCGACAGCGTGACCGGCAGCTTCTTGTCGAGCCGCGGACTCGTCACGAGGCGCGCCGGATTGAGCTTGAGCACCTCCTCGCGGCACAGGAACTTGAAGAAGGTCCGCAGCGTCGCGAGCTTTCGCGCGATCGACGTCTTCTTCTTCTTCTTTTCGTAGAGCGTCGCGAGGTACTCGCGGATCGTGATGTTGTCGATCTGGTGGATGTCGACGTGGCGCCGGTTGCCGTCCTTGTCGGGCGGCGCGACCCAGTCGTAGAACTGCTGCAGGTCGCTTTGATAGTTGCGCAACGTGTGCGGCGAGACGTTGCGCTCGTACGTCAGGTGCTCGGTGAACTGGTCGAGGTATTCCTGCACGTATGTTCTCCGTTTCCGGTCAGACGCGTGCGGCCGAATCGGGCATCGATGCGCCGGACCGCAGCCACTCGCCGAACGCCTCGAGCCCGAGCATGACCTGGTACTGATGCCGCTCGCGCTTCTGCCTGAGCTTGCGCCGGATCGCGGGCTCGAGCGGCGGCAGGAGCGCGAACGTGATGTTCGCCGGCTGGAAGTTCTTCACCTCGGCGTTCGCAACGTAGTTCACGAGGCTGCCCATCGCGCTCGCACGCGGAGGCGCGACCGGCGTCTGGCCGTTCGCAATCGCCGCGGCGTGCACGCCCGCCATCAGACCCGTCGCCATCGCCTCGATGTACCCCTCGACGCCCGAGATCTGTCCGGCAAAGAGCACCTTCGGATTCCGCTTCATCTGCAGCGTCTCGTTGAGCGTCGCCGGCCCGTTGATGAACGTGTTGCGGTGGACCTGGCCCATCTTCACGAACTCGGCGTTCTCGAGGCCGGGGATCATGCGCAGGACGCGCTTCTGGTCGCCGAACTTCAGGTGGTTCTGGAAGCCCACGAGGTTGTAGCTGTCGGCGAGCAGGTTCTCCTGCCTCAGCTGCACGACCGCCCACGGGATGAACCCGGTCTTCGGATCGGGCAGGCCGACGGGTTTCATCGGACCGTACCGGAGCGTGTCGCGGCCACGTCGCGCGATTTCCTCGATCGGAAGACATGCCTCGAAGTACATCGTCTTCTCGAACTCGTGGAGCGGCACGGACTCGGCCGAGATCAACGCGTCGTAGAAGGCGTCGTACTGCTCGGGCGTGAACGGACAGTTCAGGTAGTCGTCGCCGCCCTTGCCGTAGCGCGCCGCTCTGTAGGCAATCGATTCGTCGATCGTGTCGGCTTCGACCACAGGCGAGATCGCGTCGTAGAAGTAGAGGTGGTCGGAACCGGTCAGACGCGCGACGGCCTCGGAGAGCGCGGGGCTCGTGAGCGGGCCGGTCGCGAAGACGGTGATCTGGTCGGGCGAGACGTCGCGGACTTCCTCGCGGACGATCTCGATGTTCGGGTGAGCCTCGAGGCGCTCGGTGACGCGCTCGGAGAACAACTCGCGGTCGACGGCGAGGGCCGAGCCCGCGGGCACAGACACCTCGTGTGCGATCGAGATGAGGAGCGAGCCGGCGCGGCGGAGCTCTTCCTTGAGGAGGTAGGGAGCGGAGCCGGGCTCGTCGGTCTTGAGCGAGTTCGAGCAGACGATCTCGCCGAGGCGGCCGGTCTGGTGCGCGGCGGTCGGGACGACCGGGCGCATCTCGAAGAGGCGGACGCGGGCGCCGCGCTGGGCGGCCTGCCAGGCGGCTTCGGAGCCGGCGAGACCGCCGCCGATGATCGTCACGTCAGGGGTCATAAGCGATTGGAATGTACCACGTGAGCCGTGAGCGGCGGCAGGAATGGGCTTCGCATACAGAGAACACGGAGGCACAGAGTTTCACGGAGGAACTTGAATGCTGGCTCCGTGATGCTCTGTGCCTCCGTGTTCTCTGTATGCGAAGCCCTCTCCTCCCCGGGCAACCACATGCCGCCCCCTCGCAACGAAGGCCAACGAGTACTTTGCAACACAGAGCGCAGGTGCTGCGGGGTGGCTCCACATCTCTCCCGTCGAGGTTTCCGTCTCAATGATCAAGCACATTGCCGGCATCGTCCTCGTGTTCATCTTCACGTCGTTCGCATGGGTCATCCTCGCAACGACGGTCACGGTTCGCACGGCCCAGCAGGACGGCTCGCTGCGACCGGACGTCGCCAAGCTCTGGGGCTCGCCTCAGCGACAGCGCGCGCCGGTCGTCACCGCCGGTCCGCCGGTGGCCGACAAAGCCGGCCGGCCCGCGAAGGCGGTCTCTGATCCGAAGCGCGATGCCAGCGCCGTCAAGGCGCCGGCCACGGTCGGCACCGTCGCAACCGGCACCACCGCTGCCCCGCCGCCCGACACGAAGACCGGTGTGCCGGTCGTGCCGGGCACGGTGACGGCGTCACCCGCCGCGCCGGCCACGCAGCCTCCCGCGTCGCTACAGACCGTGGCGCCGTCGTCGACACTCGTGCCCCTCGACTCGAGCTCGATCGACGTCGTGCTCGATCTCGATCACCGGAAGCGCGGACTCATATGGTACGCCACGTACCGCGTCGCCTTCTCGGGCGACTATCGGATCACTAACCGAACGAAGGAAGCGCGCTGCTTCGACGTGGCGTTTGCGCTTCCGGGCGAAGGCGCCGTCTACGATGGCTTCCGCTTGACGGCGGAGGGAAAGGAGCTCGAGTCGCTGGACATCTCGGCTTCGAAGGCGCACGGCCAGCTCCTGCTCGCGCCCGGCGAGTCGAAGGTGGTCTCGATCGGTTACAACTCGCAAGGCCTCGACGAGTGGTGGTACGACTTCGGCGACAACGTCAGCCAGGTGCGCAACTTCGAGCTTCGGATGCGGACGTCGTTTCCGAACGTCGATTTCCCGGCCAACTCGATCTCGCCGACCGAGCCTGCGAAGCCCGACGGCACCGGCGCCACGCTCGCGTGGCGGTACGACAACCTGCTCTCGGGCGTGCAGATCGGCATGAAAATGCCGCAGAAGTTGAACCCCGGGCCGTGGGTGAGCGCGATCACGTTCTTCGCGCCGGTGTCGCTGTTCTTCTTCTTCTTCCTGCTGTTCATCTTCTCGTCGATGGGGCCTGTGCGGATCCATCCGATGAACTACTTCTTCATCGGGACGGGCTTCTTCAGCTTCCACCTGCTGCTTACGTACCTGGTCGATCACATCTCGATCCACACCGCGTTCGTGATCTGTTCCGTCGTGTCGCTCTTTCTGGTGATCACGTACATGCGGCTGGTGGTCGGCAACCGGTTCGCGATCCTGCAGGTAGGCATATCGCAGCTCATCTACCTCGTGTTCTTCTCGTACACGTTCTTTCTCGAGAGCTTCACCGGACTGACGGTGACGGTAATGTGCATCGTCACGCTGTTCATCGTGATGCAGATGACCGGACGGCTCGACTGGTCGAAAGTCTTCGCTTCGAGCGACGCGGCATAGTCCACAGATGAACACAGATAAAACAGATCAGAGGAGATCTGTGTCATCTGTGTTTATCTGTGGTCCTTCTTTCCCCTCCGCTCGAGGGAGGCGCGGGTGGCGCTGCCGACGACGAGGCCTTCACGGTCGAGGACCGCCACCTGTCCGATGCCGTTGGACTTCGCGCGAGTGAGCGCCGTGGCCACGGTCGCCGCCTCGTTCACGAAGATCGTTTCGTCGACCGGGTGCATGAACTCGGCAATCTGCGTCGCCTCCCACTCGTCGCGCGCGACGGCGCGCAGCGCGTCGAGCGAGACGACGCCCAGCAGGCGGCCGGCCGACGTCACGAGAAACTCCGTTTGACGATGCTCGGGCAGGACGTCGTGCACGAGGCGGCCGACCGTCATCGAAGGCTCGACCGCGACCGCGGGGCGCCGCATGACGCGCGACACTGCCTGCGCACCGTGCGCCCACGCGTTGTCGCTCAACCCGAGCATGAGCAGCAGCACTACTCCGAACGAGAACGCCCAGAGCCCGGTCATCCGGTCGGTGAATAGAAACACGTACGCGCCAACGGCGAGCAACGCGATCGCGATCGAGCGGCCCGCGCCGCGCGCAGTACGCATCGCGCGCAGCGGATCGCCGGACCGCTTCCACAGGTACGCGCGCAGCACGCGTCCTCCGTCGAGCGGGTATCCCGGCAGCAGGTTGAACGTCGCGAGCACGAGGTTGACGATGCCGAGGTGGCGCAGCACCCGGCCTTCGGCGACGAGCGTCGTGCCGTAAACGAAGAACGAATCGAGCAGCAGGAAGAACACGCCGAGCGCGAAGCTCGCGCCGGGTCCGACGACGGCGATGCGGAACTCGGCGCGCGGCGTCGGCGGCTCGCCTGACATCCGGGCCATGCCGCCGAAGAAGTGAAGCGTGATGTCCTCGATCTCGAGGCCTTCCGCCCGTGCGACTAGCGCGTGCGCGAGTTCGTGAATCAGCACCGAGACTACGAGAAGAAGCGCGGTCGCGGCGCCGTAGACCCACAGTGTCGCGACGCTCAATCCCGGCGCGTATGACGGCAGGTACACGCCGGCGATCGCCCAGGCATAGAGCGGCAGCATCGGCATCCAGCTCCAGTCGAGACGGATGGGAATGCCGAGGAGCCTTCCTACAGATACTGGCGGTCCTAATCGCATGTTTGAGTGGACAGGATTGTCAGGATTTGCCGAGGATTCACTGGATTCTCACAGACATTCATTCAGTTCTTGGTCCCGGAAATCCTCGGGCAATCCTGTGAGTCCTGTCCACTCACCGTTCCGCTGCTAGCACTTTGCGGTCTTGCGCTTGCGGCCGAGGGTGCCGCGCTTGTGCATCTTCTCGATGTATTCGGGCGCGGAGGGCACCTTGCACGCCGTGCCGTTCATGTCGACCGAGACCTTGCCGATCTTCTTCGCGACTTCCGTCGCTTTCTTCGTCAGCGGCTCGACGTAACCGCCGACCGCGATCACGAAACCGTTCATCGTGTATTTCACGCGATTCGGCTGGTCGTGAATGGTCTTCGCCACGCGGTCGAGCAGCGCATCGAGCGCCTTCACGTCGAGCTCGGAGTCTTCCTTGACCGCGACGAGGCACGCGAGGGTCTGCCAGCCCGCCGACGCGATGGCCTCCTTCTTCGAGTCGATCCACTTCTGGCCTAGCTCCATGCCGTAGCGGCCTTCGGACGCCACCCACGGCACCGTGTACTCGGCTATGCCCGGGCTCTTCGCGGCCGCCACCCATTTCTCGAGATCCTTCTTCGTCATCGCGGCGTCGTCCGCGATGAGGCCCGCGAAGTACATCGCGTCGTAGACGCCCGAATCGTAGAGGTCTAGCGCCAGCTGGTAGTCCTTCTTGATCCGCTTCTGGATCTTCTTCATGTGCTCGATTTTCACGCCGTATATCGGGTCGACGGCACCGTGCTTCCGCATCATGTCGGCGTAGGCGTCGGTACCGAGGGACTTGAGCTCCTTCAACACTTCGTTGGCGGTCACGATCATCGCTCCTTGTGGTGGGGTTCGACACCGGGACGGGCGTCGCAGTTTCCGCCGACGATGCTACACCTTTCGTCGAGTGCTACATTCCGAATCCATGCGAAACACCGAGATCGATCTGCTGCTCAACATCATCGACCAGGGATTCGACCGCAAGTCGTGGCACGGGACCAATCTGCGGGGCTCGCTTCGCGGCCTGACCGTCGAAGAGGCGGCGTGGCGGCCGGCGCCGGACCGCCGGAACATCTGGGAGTTGATCCTCCACGCGGCCTACTGGAAGTACACGGTACTGCGGCGGCTGACCGAAACCCCGCGCGGGTCCTTTCCGTTGAAGGGCTCGAACTTCTGGGTGCGTCCCACGACCGCGCCCGGGTCGGAAGGCGAGCTCAAGGCGGACATCGCGCTGCTGGTGACGATGCACGTCGCGTTGCGGCACGCGGTGGCGAAGCTCAAGCCTGCCGAGTTGCACGCGGCGGCCCCGGGAGGCACGACAACCAGGCTCGCGCTCGTGACCGGCGTCGCCGCGCACGACGTCTACCACGCGGGACAGATTCAGCTGTTGAAGCGGTTGCAGCAGGGCCTCCCCGTTTGTTGAGCCGCGACAGCGAGCGTCCGTGGGGACGTGGTGGGGTGTGAATTTCTGTCTCCTTCTCTTTGCGAAGAAGGACCCGTATCTCAGGACGTCCGTTCGGACGCTCGCTACCGCTCGCGGCTCAAAAAACGGGGAGACGGACTACTTCTTCACCCGCACCGCCGCCGGGCTCACGTTCTCGACCTCCACGCGCGGCGCCATCGGCCCCGACACCGTGATCTGCGGAGTGACCGACGTCCGGTTTGCGTTTCCCGTCCCGGGAACCGCCGCCACGATGTCGCGCTCGCTGATCCGCAGCAGCGCCGGCATCGGGCCCTTCAGCGTCACCGTCACCGTCGCCGGCTCGAAAACGGTCGGCGTCAGCCCGGAGCCGTCCGCGCCCTCCACGGTCACCGGCACCACGAACTTCTTCGTCCCCTGATCCTCCGAAATCTCCACTCGCAGCACGAGCTTGTCGCGGACCAGGATGTCGTTGCCCGTGATGTCCACGTCGACCGGCTCGTCGAACGACGCCGTACGGTTGTTCAGACTCACCGTCGTCGTCGTCACCTTGTCGATCGTGTCGAGGATCGTCTGCGGGCCGGACAGCGTCACCGTCTCGGGATCGGTCTTCGCCGAAGTCAACTTGTATCCGTCAGGCAGCGAGCCCGCGAATCGCGGTTCCACCTTCACGACCTTCGTCCGGATCGGGTCGAGCGTCACACGGACCGAGTCCGGCTCGATCTTCTTGAGCGTCACGCCGTCCGGCAATCCCTTCACGGTGAGCCGCGCGAGTTGCACGCCTTCGGTCAGACTCGCGAGATCCGCGTGGGCCATCATGTCGCTCGAGCGCGTCGCCACCGCGATTCGCAGCTCTCTCAGCTGATCCTCCGGACCCTGAACGGTCACGCTCACCTCCGTCGGGTCCGTGCTCGTGACCGCGTACTGCGGCGGCAGGCTGTCGAGCGAGACCGCGACGTTCTGGATCGTGATCGGCGCCACCTGGCGCGTCTGTCCCGCCACCGAGAACCAGATGACGAGCACGACGAGCAGCGCGAGCAGCTTGAGCTTCGCGTCCGCGAACAGGTACTCGCGAAGGCGCGCGCCGAGGCGCTCGCGAATCGATTTCTCGGTCCTGTCGTGGATCGGCATTTCACTCGTCGCGCGGCGTCAGCCGCTGGACGACACCTCGCTCGCCATCTCGGCGGTGGTCTCGATGTCGGCCTGCTTGCGCCGTCGACGGCGCCTTCCCTTCACTGGAATTACCGTGCCGATGGGTCCGCGCGGCGTGAACGCCCGTCGCAGCGACTCGCGCAGGCGCGCGCTGTCGAGGTTGCGCGCGATCGCGCCGCCCGAAACGAAGCTGATCGTCCCGGTCTCTTCCGAGACGACTACAGCGACGGCGTCGCCGTCCTCCGTGATGCCGATCGCGGCACGGTGGCGCGTGCCCAGCTCTTTCGAGAGCCTCGGATTGAGCGTGAGCGGCAGGAAGCATCCGGCGGCGGCGATCCGGTCGCCGCGGATTATGACCGCGCCGTCGTGCAGCGGCGTGTGTGTGTCGAAAATCGTGACGAGCAGGTCATAGGTGAGCGCGGCGTCCATCTTCACGCCGAGGTCGATGATGTTCTGCAGGCCGACTTCGCGCTCGATGACGATGAGCGCGCCGATCTTGCGAGACGCGAGCCCCGTGCACGCGAGCACGATTTCGTCGAAGTTCGCGTGCTGCGCAAGCGCGCGCTCACGCAGGCGGACCGGATTGCGAAGCGTCTTGCCGATGTGCATGAGCGCGGCGCGGATCTCGGTCTGGAAGAGCACGATGATCGCGATTGGCGAGTAGTTGAGTGCGTAGGCGAGGATCGCCTGAACGATGCGCAGATCGAACCACTTCGCGGCCTGATAGATGAGCGCAATGACGACGATTCCGAACGAGACGGGAACGGCTCGGGTCCCGCGGACGAGCTTGAGCAGCTCGTACACGAGGACGAACACGATGAGGAAGTCGAGCAGATCGCTGTACTCGACGCTCCTGACGAGTTCCCAGACGTTCGAAATGGTGAACACGGTGCGCCCCCGCTGACAACTAACCCAGAATGGCAGTGTACGTTGGTTCCCGTCGCGCCGACAAGTTGTGGCCGGGGAAGGGGATGCCGTTGGAGTACAGAGAGCGCAAAGGCTCGGAGAGCACTGAGAAACCGCAGTTCATCGCTCCGTGTCCTCCGTGCCTCTGCGTGCTCCGTACGCCAACGGCAATCCCCTTTCCCCGGTCATGCTTACCTGTAATCCTGTCAACTCTGCTCTCTTTGACCTTCAGACAGAGCCGCTGCTACACTCCCGGCGCCTGTATCGGGTTCTTTTCAGAAGGGGATGTGGCGGAACCGGTAGACGCGCGGGTCTCAAAATCCCGTGACCTTACGGTCGTGTGGGTTCGATTCCCACCGTCCCCATTCGCACCCTGTTCGCACTCCCGAATCGCGAGACAGCAGCACCATCAGTGTGCTGGAGGCCCGCTCCATGCCGATCGACTTCAACCTGCTCAAGACCCTCGCCGGGCATAGTTACGACGTCAACGCGGTGGCCTTTTCCCGGGACGGGAGGCTCCTCGCCTCGGGCGGCGGAGACGGAACGGTTCGGATCTGGAACGTCGCGGAAACTGCGCCGGTTGGTTCCGCGGAGCACGGCGAGTGGATCAACTCGGTCTGCTTCGCGCCGTCCGGCCAGCACGTGGCCTCCGGATCGCGCGACGGGTCCGCCAAGCTCTTCACCGTCGAAACGGGGCAGGTCCTCGGGACGATACAGGCTCATCCGGGCAAGAACGTCAGCACGGTCGTCTTCTCTCCCGATGGCAGACGGCTCGTGACGGCCGGCGGCGACGGTCACGTCCGCATCTTCGACCTCAAGGAGAAGAAGATCGAGCGCGACATCGCGGCGCATACGGGTTGGGTCTGGGGCGCGTGTTTCTCGTCGCTCGGCGACCGGCTGCTCACTTGCGGGTCAGACGGTTCGGCGCGGATCTGGTCGGCCGAGACGGGACTGCAACTGGTGTCGTTCGACGGTCACGGAGGCGACGTGCTGTCGGCGGCGTTCTCGCCCGACGACGTCTTCGTGGTCACGGCGTGCAAGGACGGCGGCGTCTCTTTCTGGGAGGTCGATTCCGGTCGCACGCTGTTTAGGATCGTGGCGCACGAAGGCGCCGCGAACTCGGTCAATTACGCACCGGACGGACTTCACATCGTCACGGCCGGCGCCGACCACATGATCAACGTGTGGTCGATCGAGACCATGCAGAAGGTGCGTGAGCTGTCGGGACATCAGGACTACGTTGCGGCTGCGGTGTTCTCTCGCGACGGCCTGCGGATGGCGTCCTGCGGCGGTGACGGGACGGTGAAGATCTGGGAGGTGACCGACAAGGCGGCGTATTCGACGGCGTCGAGTTTCGATCCCGAGCTCGAGATCGAGCACGAAGACATCCACCGCGCCGAAGTCGTTTCGTCGGTATACGCGGCCGGCAAGGTAATCGCGGAGTCGACGCTCAAGAGCGGATTGCGGGTCGCGCTGCTCGCCTCGGCGCGCGACAAGTACTCGATCGCGATCGGCGATGGCCAGCGGACTGCGGTGACGGTCGCCGGCGATCAACTCAACGTCATCAGCGGCACGGGTACCGTGCTGCTCAAGTACGACATCGCGCAGAACGAGATCGTCTACGACCGGACCGAGGGCGCCTCGGCGCCGTGGGGCGACGAGCGCGAGACCGATGCGTCACGCGCCGTGGATCCCAACCTCGAAAACTACGGCGGCAGCTCGATCGCCGGAGCAGGGATGCAGTTCGATCTCGAACGAACCGCCGGTGGTGGCTATCAGTCGTTCGAGCGCCACGGGCGCTCGCTGGCGCGCGAACGGATGATGAGCGGACACACGTTGAGAGTCGTGCAGTTCGACGCCGACACGATCTACGTCCTGTTCGACCAGAACGACGAGCCGACGGTGATCCTGCGTGGAGAGAACCTCGACGTCCGCGACGTCTTCGGCAAGCCGTCGTTCCGGATGAACCTGCGGTCGTTCGAGCCCGTCGTCAGCCGGCGCAATCCGGCCGGTTTCGGTGGCGAGGCGCACGTGATGGGCGACGGATCGATCGTCGAGACCGGATTCGCCGGATCGCCGGAACTGGCGCCTCTCCAGGTCGAGCGCGATCCGCTGCTCGTCCACGGGTTGACCGAGATCGTCAGCGAAGAGACGGGCGGGCGAATCCACAAGCTGATCGAAAAGGCTGTCTGGCAAAACGCTTCGGACATTCACATTCCGTCGGGATCGCCGGTGCAGATGCGGCGGCACGGGAAACTGCAGCCTCTCGGCGGGCGGAATTACTCTTCCGGCGAAATTGAATCGATGATCCTCGAGATCCTCACGCCCGCGCAGCGCGAGCGGTTCGTCGCGACTAACGATCTGGACTTCAGCTACGAGATCAAGGGCGTCGGACGCTTCCGCGCGAACGTCTGCCGCCAGCACCGGGGCGTCGATGCGACGTTCCGCATCGTGCCTGACGCGATCCCGACGTTCGAGCAACTCGGCCTTCCGCCGGCCATCCTGCCGCTCACGAGACAGCACAACGGACTCGTGCTCATTACGGGACCGGCGGGGCAGGGCAAGTCGACGACGATTGCGTGCCTGGTTGACCTGATCAACTCGGAAAAGCCCCATCACATCATCACGGTCGAGGATCCGATCGAGTTCGTCCATCCGATCAAGGTCGCTGTGGTGAACCAGCGCGAGGTCGGCCGTCATACGATGTCGTTCGCGAACGCTCTGCGCGCCTCGCTTCGCGAGGACCCGGACGTCATCGTCGTCGGCGAGATGCGCGACCTCGAGACTATCTCTCTCGCCATTACGGCGTCCGAGACGGGTCACCTCGTCTTCGGTTCGCTGATGACGTCGAGCGCGGCGCAGACGATAGACCGGGTGCTCGATTCGTTCCCGGCGGGCCAGCAGGCGCAGATCCGGACGATGCTGTCGGAGTCGCTGCGGGGCGTCGTCTCGCAGCAACTCGTTCCGACGACAGATGGCGAGGGACGCGTGCTGGCGTGCGAAGTCCTGCTCGGCACGCCAGCGGTCGCGAACATGATCCGCGAGCGCAAGACATTCCAGCTGCCGTCGGTGATGCAGACGAGCCGCAATATCGGCATGCAGCGGATGGATGATTCGCTGTTCGATCTGTTTTCGGCTGGGAAGATCGGGCCCGAGAATGCGCTGCGCTACTCGCAGGATCCGAAGGGCATGGAACTGCGCCTGCGACCGAAGGCCGGTGGCGCGCCCGCGCCGGACATCCCGTTGCCCGGAGGCCGTCGTGTGTAAGAAAGATAGAAGAGGCTTCGCGGATGATGCGGATCTACGCGGATCTGCACTGAGTTTCAGATCCGCGTCGATCCGCGATGCTTCTTTGTTCTTCCGTCCTGTCCACCCGAACGCGAGGCACGCATGGCCCGAATAGACAAGCTCTTCAATGAAATGCAGGAACGGGGTGCCTCGGACCTCCACCTCGTCGTCGGCCGTCCGCCGATGCTTCGCATGCGCGGCGACATGGTCGAGACCTCTCACGAGCGCCTGACGGCCGCGACAGCGGAGGCCCTCATCACCGAGATCCTGACGCCTGCGCAGCAGGAGCACGTCGAGAAAAACCTCGATCTCGATTTCGCCTACGAGCTGCCGGGGATGGCTCGCTTCAGGGCCAACGTTCTGCACCAGCACCGCGGCCTCGGCGCGGTCTTCAGGATCATCCCGACCGACATCATGACGCTCGACGAACTGGGCATGCCGCCGGCGGTGCGGAAGCTTTCGGACTCGACGGCGGGACTGATCCTCGTAACGGGACCGACCGGAAGCGGCAAGTCGACGACGCTGGCCGGCATGATCGACCACATCAACGAGACTCGCGCGGCCCACATCCTGACCATCGAAGATCCGCTCGAGTTCATCCACCAGCCGAAGAAGTGCCTGATCACGCAGCGCGAAGTCGGTATGCACACCGAGAACTTCGCGAGCGCTCTGCGAGTCGCGGGCCGGCAGGATCCGGACATCATCCTGGTTGGCGAGATGCGCGATCTGGAGACGATCTCGCTGGCGTTGACGTCAGCCGCCTGCGGAATGCTCGTGTTCGGAACGCTGCATACGAACAGCGCGATCAAGACTGTCGACCGCATCATCGATGCGTATCCTCCGGACGAGCAGAACCAGGTTCGCGCGATGCTCGCGGACTCGTTGAGCGGCGTCGTGGCGCAGCAGCTCGTGAAGACTACGGACGGGAAGCGCTGCGCGGCGGTCGAAATCCTGCTCGGTGGCCGGGCGCTCGGGAACATTATCCGCGAGGGAAAGACGTCGATGATTCCGTCATACATGCAGACCGGCACGGGCGAAGGTATGCAGACGATGGATCAGGCGCTCACGGTGCTCGTCCAGTCAGGCCGGATCACGGCGGAGGACGCGGCGGTAAAGGCCACGGACAAGACTATCTTCGAGCGGATGGCGGCTGGGGGTCCTGGTGCGGCTGGAGGTATGCCGCCGATTGGCGGACCGCCTCCGGGCGGGATTCCACGCCCCGGAGCGCCGCCGGGCGCGGTGCCGCGTCAGCCCGGAGGATCCGGGTTCCCGCCTCCACAGCGTCCGCCGATTCCACGGAGGTAAGCGGCAGTGTCACGAGAGGCGTTTTTCGAGGCAGTCACGGCGGGCGACGTCGAGCGAGTGCGCGAGATGCTTGCGGCGGATTCGTCGCTTGCTACGGCCGTCAACGAGGGCGGGGTGTCGGCGGTACTGCTGGCGCTCTACTACCAGAAAGGCGACGTCGCTGCAGCGATTCTCGAGTTCGACCCTGAGCTGAGCGTGTGGGAGGCCGCGGCGACGGGCCGGACGGGCAGCGTTCGGGAGCTCGTTGGAGCGGATCCTGCGCTTGTAAATGCGTATGCTGCGGACGGCTTCTATCCGCTCGGGCTCGCGATCTTCTTCGGACATCCCGAGACGGCACTCGCGCTGCTCGAGCTCGGTGCAGACGTCGACCAGGCTGCGCGCAACGCGGTGAAGGTTGCGCCGCTGCACGCGGCTGCCGCGGCGAAGCAGACCGACCTAGCGTGCGAGCTGCTCGAGCGTGGGGCCGATCCGAACGTGCGGCAGCAGGCGGGATTCACGCCGCTGCACGAGGCCGCGCGGCAGGGGAACTTCACGCTCGTCGACAGATTGATCGCGCACGGCGCCGACGTGGACGCCGAAGCGGACGACGGCCGCAAGCCGCTGACCTTCGCGCAGGAGAGCGGCGTCTCTGAGGTCGCCGAGCTCCTCGAGTCCTACGGCGCAACGACGTAGGCGGCCGGAAGGGCCACGGATCGCACGGATCTGACGGATGAGCACGGATCTGAGTCTGAATTCAGATCCGTGCTCATCCGTCGGATCCGTGTAATCCGTGGCCCTTCTTTGACCTCACCCTCGGACGAAAATATTAGCTTGACGGCTTCTAAATTTGGAATTAGTCTAAACACCGATGTCGCGACTGAGCAAAGAAGCCGTTGAGTCGATGACCCGCGACCGCGGATTGAAGATGACTCCGCAGCGGCGGATGATCGTCGATTATCTGCAGGCGGCGGAGAACCATCCGACGGCGGATGAGGTTTTCTCGGCCGTGAATGCGCGTTTTCCGATGACGTCGCGGGCTACGGTCTACAACACTCTCAACTGGCTGAAGGCGGCCGGGATGGTGCGTGAGGTCTTCGAGGGCGGCGACGTCCGATTCGACCCGAATACGACCAGCCATCATCATTTCGTCTGTCGATCGTGCGGGCGCATCGATGACGTCGAGTTCGACACGGTCGGTCAGGTGGCGTTCTGTGCGCTACCGGGCCGGCAGGAGATCCAGAGCTACGAGGTGACGCTGCGCGGCCTGTGTGCCGCGTGCCAGATGGCTCCGTAGCCACCGCGGGATTGCCCCGCGTTCCTGTAAATACTCTGACACGGCCCGGGAAACGGGCCGGTCCGCAAAAAGGGAGATACGCAATGCTGACGATTGGAGACAAATTCCCCGAGTTCTCGCTGCAGGCGGTGGTAGGTCTCGAGGCGGGCAAGGAGTTCGAGACGATCTCGAACGATTCGTACACGGGCAAGTGGCGCGTGGTGTTCTTCTGGCCGATGGACTTCACGTTCATCTGTCCGACGGAGATCGCCGAGTTCGGACGCCGCAACCAGGACTTCCTCGACCGCGACGCACAGGTGCTCGGTGCATCCACGGACACGCACTACGTCCACCTCGCGTGGCGTCAGAACCACCCGGCGCTCAAGGACCTGCCGATTCCGATGCTCGCGGACACGAAGAAGGAGTTGTCGTCGGCCCTCGGAATCCTGCACAAGGGAGCCGGCGTTGCGCTTCGCGCGACGTTCATCGTCGATCCGGAAGGCACGATCCGCTGGGCGCAGGCGAACGACCTCTCGGTCGGACGCAGTGTCGACGAAGTGATGCGCGTGCTCGATGCGCTCCAGACGGAGGAGCTCTGCCCGTGCAACTGGACGAAGGGCGGCGAGACGCTCGGGAAGGCGGCGTAATGGAGCACCTCGACCAGCTTCGAAACGCGCTGCCGGACTCGGCGCGCGACATCAAGCTCAACCTGCAGTCCGTGCTCCAGCCGGGAACCCTCTCGGCGGAGCAGACCTGGGGGACGGCGGTCGCGACAGCGATGGCCACCCGCCATCCTGACCTCGTCGAAGCCGTGCTCGCGGATGCCCGCGCTCACGCGGGCGAGGCGGCCATCCAGGACGCGCAGGCGGCGGCGGCGCTGATGGGAATGAACAACGTCTACTACCGATTCCGACACATGGTCGGGAAGGACGTCTACAGTCAGAAGCCCGCCAGGCTGCGGATGGGCTGGATCGGCAAGCCGGCCGGCAGCAAGGCGGACTTCGAGCTCTACTGCCTCGCCGTCAGCGCGATCACGGGATGCGAAGCGTGCGTGCAGTCGCACGAGGCGGCCATTCTCGAGGGCGGTCTGACCGACGAGCACGTCCACGACGCCGTCCGCATCGCCGCGGTGATGAACGCCGCCGCGGTGGCCATCGGCTGAGTCCACAGATCAACACAGATATACACAGATTCTCGGAATCGGTGTGTATCTGTGTTCATCGGTGGTGAAGATCCTCGTCGCTCATCGTCCGGCCTTCGCGGGCACGAGTGACTTCACGTGAACCGCGAACGCATCGAAGCGATCGAACCGGCCGAAGCGTGGGTCTCCGACTAGAGGCACTATGGAATTGTCCCTGAGCGCAAACGCACTGTCAGGGCCGGTACAAGTGTAGTCGTCCGACTCTGGAAGATACTTCAGAAAGAGGATGAGCGGGTCGGGACCGCGCCTGAGCGGCGGATTGATATTCGACATTGCGGAAACAAGCGTAGCGTCAAGGATCACCCTTCCTCCGCGACGCGAGACCGTGACGACGTCGCCCTCTCGAATGGGCGCCCTGGGGTTGCCCTTGAGAACCGCTGTCGTCCGGATTTCATAGTCCGTGAAGAGAAAACCATCGTCGGCCGTGAGATTGCTCGCCTGTTCGACCACGGTCCCAACCAGTATCGCGTCGCATGCGTCGACCAGGTCCGAGATGCGCTGCTCCGGAGTTCGTGAAACCTGAAAAACATGCACCTCCTCGCGCAAACCGAGGTCCTTCTCGTCTGCTCGATTCGCCAAAAGGAATGAAATGGTCCAGCGGGCTTTTGGCGGGCTCTCGTTGCAGTGTATTCGGCTGTGGACAAGCTGCTTCGGTGTCATCGGCCCCGCGACAATCGTGGCGTCAGTTGTTTCACGGCTGTCCTGCATGCCGATCGGCTCTGTGCCTTGGCCCTCCGCCCAAACAGAAGGATGGGGGTAGGAGCCCCCGACGCAGAGAAGTACCGCGATCAGGCTTCCCAGGTGGACTGTCACGAAGATCCTCGAGGACTTGTTGTGATTGGGATTTGGCACGGGACCTCTCATCCTCAAGCATTAACGCTTGTCGCTCGTGGGATATTGCGGTCACCTCCGCGGTGTCACGCGACCCCAGGGCGAATTCGTTCTCTATCCTCGTCGGTATCTACTGCACTGCCGGCTTGCCGACGACTAATTTGATCTCGTGCGGGGGCTTCGCCGGATCGACGAGGAGCGGTTCAGCCGATGGTTCCCCTGGATTAATCGCAGACTCGGCAGTTAGCAGGTACTTCGATCCAGTTGGCAGGAACACCTGCGTCTTCGCGCTCTCGCCATCGAACCCGGCGTATCCAATGAACTCGCTGGACTCACGTCTGCATTCGATCGTGCCCATCTCCAACTCGCCCTTTCCGTTCACGAGGGTCACATCGATGACGACGTGTTCCGGGGTCGGCGGCGCCTTCACGTCGCCGAGGTTGATCACGCGTCCCTTTTTCACCGTGAAGACTGCCGTACAGTCGGGACTCGATGGAGACGCGTACCAATAGAACGGGAACGGGGGACGCCCGATATCCGGCGGCGTATCGGACCAGTTCACCAAGAGGAGGTATTCGCCTTCCAGCAGAACACCAAAACCGAATTCCCCGTTCGCGCCCGAAAAGCTCATCGGGAACTGCTCGTTCGGTTGCATTTTTCCCGCGCGCTCTTTCGGGATGGCATTCAGGGTGATGTCTTTGAGCGGGTGGCCGTTCGAGTCGAGGATACGTCCGACGATATCGCCGGATGAGGTCACGATCGACTTGGTCACGACGGTGCGTCCATCGATTCGGATGCGATTCTCGATGGACTCCGAGTATCCGTCCTGTGTGGACGTCCCGAACATCAACATCCGCCAGCCTTCCGGAAGCGCGAAGCTGAGGGTGTACTCGCCATTCGGAGTATCGTCGAATAGAAAGACTCCGGTCGCGTCCGTGGTCGTGCCAAACTTGCGACCTTCTCCCTCGAGCGTGACCGCGATTCCACCGACCGCATTTTCGACGGTGGCGTCCGAGATAACAAATGGCGATGTCTGCTCGCTGACACGTCCGATCAGTCGAGGTTCGGTGCCTGTTCGCACGCGGTGACGGCAGTACGCCAGGTTCGCGGCACTTTGCTCGACCGAAAGCGTCGGGGTGCAGATGCTCGTCACGAGCCTGCCATCCTCCTGCGAACGGCTTGCGAACACGAGATAGCTCGCGCCGACGACGAATCGGGACGAGCAGTTCGAGTTCTCGTTTCCCCCGGAGAGGACCACCGCGTTGCCGTCGATGCCCTTGAATCGCTCCTCCACGATGAACTTCGCCCAGAGGCGAACGCTCGGGACGGCCGTGTTGCCGAACCGCGTGGGTTCAAGCGACTCCCGTGAGATCTCTGCGACACGCCCGGCGAAGACGATTTCCGACTGCTCGAACGCATCGGACACAAGGCCGGGGCTGCAATCACACGCAGACGCTCTCTCTACGGCTCCCATGACCAAGAACAGCGAAGCGAGGAGTACGAGGACTCTCGATGTCATTTGGACTCCGATCGGTGCATTGTCCGCACCGCACGATGGATGGCGCCCCTCGCTGCAGTCTCGTCGCGCCGATGCGTCGTGTCAACCGGGAGTGGTTCCAGGTCTGCTGCCAATCCTCTGCATTCAACGCAAAGTGGCCACCATCCATTGGCCCCGCCTTTTCGCGAGCATTTTTCGTTTCCCGGTTCATCGGCGTCTCCGACTTCTTCGTCGACAACGACGATCCGTTTGGACCTGTGGAGGCGGTGGTCAAAGCCGCATCGGCATGATCACGTACTTGTAGTCGTACTCGTCGCCGGTAGCCGGACGCATCTGGGCCTGGCTCTGGCCGTCCTTGAACTCGAACGCGACCTGGCCCTCGCCCGCGACGTTCAGGAAGTCAGACAGGTACTGCGCATTGAATCCGATCTGCACGTCGGGCCCGTCGTAGTCCGCCGCAAGCGTCTCACGCGCCTCGCCGACCTCCGACGACTGCGATACGATCTCGAGCCGTTCCATCCCGAACTGAAGCTTGATGGCGCGCGAACGCTCGTCGGCCATCAGGGCCGCGCGACGGATCGCGCTCTGCATGTCGGCGCCGTCGATGCGGACCGAATTCGGCGTCTCTTTCGGCATCACGAGTTCGTAGTTGGGAAACTGCCCAGAGAGCATTCGAGAGACCAGCACGCGGCCACCAATGCGGAAGAAAAGGTGGTTCTCGTCGCGAGCGAACTCGACCGTGTCGTCCGACTCGGACGTCAGACGAAGCAACTCCGCAAGCGTCTTCCTCGGAATGAGCGCCTTGACCTCTTCGCCATCCGTCGGCGCACCCGTGTCGAGACCAGTTCGATCGACATATGCCAGGCGGTGACCGTCGGTCGCGACCATGCGGGCGGATGTTCCTTCCAGCCGGAAGAACGCACCGTTGAGCGTGTAGCGGGACTCTTCCTGCGTGATCGCGAAGATCGTCCGATTGATGAGCGTCTTGAGCACGTCGGACGGAATCCTGTACTGCGACTCGATCCAGCCTGGGACAACCGGAAAGTGCTCACGGCCCTGACCCACGACCTTGAATTTCGATCGGGCGCAGTCGATGACGACCCAGTCGTTGGCCTCCTGCGTGAACCGTATCGGCGCCTCGGGCAGATTCCGGACGATGTCGAAGAGCTTGCGGGCGCTGACGACCATCGAGCCCTCGGTCTTCACAGCGGCCGGCGCGCTAGTCCGAAGACTGACGTCGAGATCGGTACCGAGGATCAGGATTCGACCGCTTCCGTCCGACTCGATGAGCAGATTGGACAGGATCGGGATCGTGTTCTTCTTCTCGACCACGCCCTGAACCAGGTTCAGTTCCTTCAGCAGATCGCTCTTCTCGATCGTGAACTCCATGTGCTCGCTGCCTTTCGTTTCCAGATTTTGCTGCGTGTTTCCGTCGGCCAACTGCGGGCCGCGATGATACACCGCGCGACGTGACTTCGCTACAGGTGCTTGAGACGCCAGATCCTGTCACAGAACATCTGCAACGTGACGGATCGATGCACTGCCGACTGTTCGTGGACTCGGTCTGAAAGGTGATCGAGGAAAGACCCGCGGCGGTTGTGCGTCCAGGCGCTTTTTACTGCTGAAATAGACATGAAATTCATGGAGAAACTTCTCATAGAGAAGATAGGCACTGTGGAAAAGTGGAGTGAGTCTTTCAAGTCTCTGATTCTGTTTGGCTTAACTACTGTTTCAGGCTGTGGAGAACCCTGTGGACAATTGCCTGGTTCGCGATGGCTGCTGTGGAAAATCCGGAGCGGCTTCCAAGTTATCCACAAGATCCACAGGCCATCCACAGGCAGGGCTGTGGATGGAATCGATAAGTCTATTTAAGACTTGATATTAGGCTGTTGATAAGCCTGTGGAAATCCGATTCCCTCTCGTAGAGGTCAGTGATCTTGTTGACGGAGTGGATGACCGTCGTGTGGTGCTTCCCACCGAACTCGCGACCGATCTCGGGGAGGCTCGCTTTCGTCAGGTGTTTGCAGAGGTACATCGCCACCTGGCGAGGGACGGCGACCGAGCGGGCGTTGTTCTTGCTCTTGAGATCGGCAACGCGAAGGCCGTAGTGGTCGGCGACGGCGCGCTGGATGATCTCGATGGTTATTGTGCGGCCGTCATCCTCGATGAAGCTCTTGAGGACTTCCTGCGCGAGGTCCATGTCGAGGTCGCGCCCGTTGAGCGACGCATAGGCGACCAGGCGAACGAGCGAGCCTTCAAGTTCCCTGATGTTCGACTTGATCTTCGAGGCAATGAACAGAGCTACATTGTCGGGAAGCTTGATTCTCTCGATCTCGGCCTTGCGTTTGAGAATCGCGACCTTCGTCTCTAGATCCGGTGGCTGGATGTCGGCGATCAGGCCCCATTCGAATCTCGAGTGCAGGCGCTCTTCGAGCGTTGGAATTTCGCGAGGCGGGCAATCGGAACTGATGACGATCTGTTTCTGGGCGTCGTAGAGGGCGTTGAATGTGTGGAAGAACTCTTCCTGCGTCCGTTCCTTTCCGGCGAGGAACTGGACGTCGTCCATCAGCAGGATGTCGATCGATCGGTACTTCTCGCGGAAATTGAGCGTCTTGTCGTAGCGGATCGCGTTGATGAGTTCGTTCATGAACTTCTCGGACGAGATGTAGCTGAGTTTCAGGTGTCTGTTGCGGTTCTTGATCGCGTGTCCGATCGCGTGCATCAAGTGGGTCTTTCCGAGCCCCACGCCGCCATAGATGAAGAGAGGGTTGTAGGTCTTGGCCGGCGCTTCGGCGACGGCCTGGCTGGCCGCGTGCGCGAACTGGTTGCAGGATCCGACGACGAACGTGTCGAACGAGTACTTGGTGTTGAGCGACAGTTCGGCGGGTTCGAGGTCCATCAGCTTCATGGACGGCAACGGGCCGCTCGGCCGTTCCGGGACCGGGTCGTCCAGATGCGTTACTTCGGCGAACTGCACGAATTCCGTCGCCGCCGGCGCGCCGGTCGCGGGAGCCGACCGGTACCCGGCTGTTTCAGGCCGGACCGTCGAGACTTGACTGCTCGACGGTCTGTCCCCGTTTCCGGTGCTCGCGTCGGACCTGCCGTCGTCGATCTGGTAGGCGATCGACACATCCTTCAGTTCGAGCTCCTCGAGAGACTCTTCGAGTACGTCCGCATAGTTTGTCGAGATCCAGTGGCGGTAGGTCTCGTTGGGCACCTGGACCACGATGGTCCGTTCGTCATCGCAGGCGAGTGATACCGGACCGAACCAGGTCGCGAAGCTGAGTGGATTGACGCGTCGTTCGACGGCGTGAAGGATCGAGGAGAACAGCTGGGTGCTTTCCATCATCTCGTTGTGAGTTTCTCTTATTGTTGTTTTTTGTTTCGGGAGCGTGTCCGACGGTGTTTTGTCGCAGTCGTTAAGGTAGCGTCTTCACCAATCCGCACTACGCGATGGGAGGACCTTCCCCCGAAGTGACTGCACGCGCTATCCGTATCAGGGTTTTCCACAGGAATTTCACATCCCCGGAATCACCTTCGCGAATACGACCTAAGTGTAGTCGGATGAGTGCTTTACCTTGTTGAAAAAGAACCGCGACATCGGGACCGTAGCACAGGGTTCTGGGGTCAACAAGCGAAAAACTGGAGTCGCCTGTGGAAATTCAATTGGCTCGCATTTACAGTGGGAAATGCCCACGTGACGGTTCCGGAACCGGGTGTTAAGCGGGTCGCGAAGGAGTCGGAATCTCTCGAGAACTGCGCTTGGGATCGTGACAAAATTGAAACATTCCTCTCAGCCGGGAGAGACTGGATCATTTACGCGTGGGGGTATTGGATATGGGGTCCGTCACGACAAACTGGTGTTTCGGGCGGGTTGCGCAAAGATGTTGAGGGGACGACACATGCAGGATTTGGTGTCCGAAAACAGGCCATGTCCAGGATTTCCACAACAGAAATCGGCCTTATCAACACGATTTCCACAGAATCTGTGGATAAAATTGGGGAAAAGTGGAAAAGTCCCGAAAATCGGTGTTAAGTGCAGGGCGGGCCGCTCTCAGAGTGCGGCACTGATGCTCATGTGCTCCGTGAGCGACCGAACCCGGAGCGACAGCTACGGGCCGGCAGTGCGCAAGGGCCGCGATATCGACGATCGAAGGACCATTCGCGAGTTGGGCTGGACCGAACCCGGAGCGACAGCGACGGGCCGGCACTGAGTTGGCGGATCTTGAGGGTGTTTTCAGCTGATGCGCCAATCGCCGCAACAATCGATGGCGCGTCGGATTTGATCGCCGGCCCGTCGCTGGCGCCTCCGGGTTCGGTCCTTCTGATCGTTCAAAGGCCTGACATACGACGATCGAAGGACCATTCGCGAGTTGGGTTGGACCGAACCGGAGCGCCAGCGACGGGCTGGCCCGAGAATCCGCCCCCGATCCGCCCCAACCTTCCAATGCACCCTCACCCGCCTACGGCAACCGCTTCACAATCATGGTGTTGCCGCGCTTTTCATGGCTTGACGGATCCGCGCCCGGCAGGTATCGTCCCTCGTTTGCGACTCTATTCACTTAGCGAGGCGAGACTCCAATGAAGCGCACTTTTCAACCGAACAATCGTCGCCGTGCAAAAACGCACGGCTTCCGGCTCCGCATGAGCACCAAGGCCGGCCGCCTTGTGCTCAAGCGCCGCCGTGACAAGGGTCGCAAGCGTCTGACACCGGCGCATTACTAGTCGCCGGCATTCGCGTGGACGAATCGCGGCCGATAGAGCCGCCGGACGAACGGTTCCGCAAGTCCGACAGGGTTCTAAAGCGCCCGCATTTCCGCCGAATCTACAACTCGGGCCGGAAATTCCACACGCCGTTGTTCACTGCGTTCGTCGTCGAGTCGGACCAGACCCACCCTCGAATCGGGTTTACGGTCACTCGGAAGGTGGGTTCGTCGGTCGAACGCAATCGGTGCCGAAGACTCTTGCGAGAGGCATTCCGCCGGAGTAAGGCGCTGGGTCTCGGACTGGGAGTGGACCTCGTGATCAATGCGAAGCGCGAGTTGGTAAGAGCGCCGTATGCCGGGGTCGAGGCCGAAGTGAAGCGGCTCCTTGCGAGGATCCGGTCGTGAGGTCCGTCGCCGTTGGCGCCATTCGCGCGTATCAACGTTTCATCTCGCCGATGCTTCCGAAGGCCTGCCGGTTCGAACCGACATGTTCGGAGTACACCCGACAGGCGATCGAGCGCTACGGCATCGCGCGTGGCATGTTCTTGGGATTCTGCCGGCTGATGAAGTGTCATCCGTTTCATCCTGGTGGATACGATCCGGTTCGATAACGTTTCGGCAGGACAATTGAAGTAGTTCATGGAAAAGCGACTCCTGACGGCGATTCTTCTTTCGATGGGCATCCTCTTCGGATGGCAGTTCTTCATGAAGGCGTACTATCCGCCGAAGCCTGCGGCCCAAGTGACCGTGCAGCCGTCCGGCCAGGCACCCGAGGCAGCGCCGCCAGGTGGAGCCGCGACGACTGCGGCACCAGTGCCGCCTGCGGGACAGTCCGGCCCGGCCACCTCGAAGACTGAACCTTCGACCGGAGCTCCAGTGGTCGCGCCGCCAACGAATGCCGAGCCGGAACGGGTCGTGACCGTGCAGACGACGCATTGGACCGCCAGATTCTCTAATCGTGGAGCGGTTCCCGTGTCGTGGATTCTTACTGCGGGACCGGACGACAAGCCCATTCAGGCTGCGGACGGCACGGCACTCGAGTTGATCCCCGAGGTCGGCGTGCGCGGGATCGGCGCTCCGCTTCGGTTGAGCGTCCCGGGCGATGATGCGACGACGGCGAGATTCAATACGTCTACCTACCGAGTCGAGATGAAGGACTCGTCAGGCGCAACGTCGGCGGTGGCCGGCGATCAGCCGATCGTCGTCGCTGACGAACAGTCGATGGAGCTTGTCTTCACGCTCGTCGACGGCGCCACGAATCAGACGCTTACCAAGCGATTCACAGTCGTCGGCGGTTTATTCGATCTGGGGATGACCATCGAAGGCTCACCGGCTCCGCCTCCGATGGCCGTCGTGGTCGGACCGCGAATCGGCGATCAGACGATTCGAACCGAGGGCACGTACGCCTACTCGCCTCCGCTGGCGGCGGTGGGCGGTGAGGATGGAAAGGCGAAGTACGTGCACGGCGGCGAAGTCGTCGACGGCGGCACGAAGACTGTCGAGAACGTCGCCCGTTGGGCCGGGATCACCGACAACTACTTCGCCATGGCGGTGGCTGCGACAAACGAGTCGCGCTCGGCGGCCGTCGTGTCGAACGTGAAGCTCAAGTACGAGGACAAGGACGAGAAGAATCACGACTTCCTGTCTGTCTCGATGCCGGTGTCGAACGGCAAGCCGATGCGCCTCTTCGTCGGCCCAAAGGATCCGCACGTGTTCGAGGCGGCGAACCAGCGCGCCAAGGCCGACATTGGAGCGGCGATCGACTTCTCGGAACTCATAAACTACGGCTGGTTCGGGTTTCTCGTCCGGCCGCTGATCCCGATCATCGACACCACGTTGCAGTTCACGAACCGAGTGACGGGCAACTACGGCTGGTCGATCATCGTTGTGACGGCGCTGTTCAACCTGTTGTTCTTCCCGCTTCGCTACAAGAGCTCGGTGTCGATGAAGCGCGCCGCAAAGCTGCAGCCCAGGATGAAGGAGCTGCAGGAGAGGATGAAGAAGGTCAAGCCGACGGATCCGGCCTTCAAGGAGCTGCAGGCTGAACAGTTCGCGCTCATGAAGGAGGGCAATCCGCTTGGCGGATGCCTGCCACTGCTCGTGCAGTTCCCGTTCTTCTGGGCTTTCTTCGTGTACTTCACGACGTCGTTCGTCGTACGCAAGCAGCCGTGGATCGGCTGGGTCCACGATCTGACGGCGCCGGACCCGCACTACATCCTGCCGGTGCTGATGTGCGCCGCGCAGATCGGCTCGATGCTGGTCATGCCGATGCCGAATTCGGACGATCCGGTGATGAAGATGCAGCGGCGTCTGATGACCTGGGTAATGCCGATAGTCTTCACCTACTTCTTTTTTGTCGCGGCGCCGAGCGGCCTCATGCTCTACTGGATGACGCTCAACCTTGCAGGTATCGGGATCCAGTTCGCCATCAACAAGATGATGCCTCCTGACGTCCGTGACGTGCCGGTGCCGTTGCCTGCGGGCTCAACCAAGAAGGCGAAGAAGGGTGGTAGCCAGGAATTGGTCGGGAGCGAGAAGTAGCAAATGAAGGACGAGATTCAGGCGTTCGTCGATACCATGACCGAGGCTGCCGGGTTCGACCTTACGGCCGTTGTCGAGGCGTACGGCGAGCCAGGCGACTATCGCGTGGTCCTTGCGGGAGACGACCGCGGTCTGCTCTTGAGCCGGGGCGCCGAGTTGCTCGATGCAATCGAGTACGTGACGAATCGGGCGTTCGGAAAGCAGATGAAGCACGATGCGAAGATCGTGTTCGACTGCGGTAATTACCGGAAGATGCGCGAGCAGGAGCTTCGACTGATGGCGGTCAAGGCAGCTGAGCGAGTGAGGGACACTCGTCAGCCGTTCACTTTCGAAGCGATGTCTCCGAGTGAGCGCCGGATCATTCACGTGGCGCTTGCCGACGACGCGACGGTGAAGACGGAGTCGGTCGGGGACGGGTCGGATCGCAAGGTCCGGGTCGTGAGGACCTAGCAGGCGACGCTCGACGGCGGCAACCGGCGCCGCTTCGTAAGCAGCCAGTGATGTTCGAGGACACAATCGTCGCGGTTGCGACGCCTCCCGGTCGTGGCGGTATCGCCGTCCTTCGGCTGAGTGGACCCGATGCTCTCGAGATTGCGCGGGCGTGCGTGCGAAACGGAGAGCGACTCGGGGAGGAGCCGAACCGCGCCGTGGTCACGGATCTGGCCGATCCCGCACGACCGGGGGAAGCGCTTGATCAAGGGATCGCGACGTGGTTTCGCGGTCCGAAGTCCTACACTGGCGAGGACGTCGTAGAGATCGCCATACATGGATCGCCGGTGATCGTCGATGCCGGGCTCGGCGCTCTGCTTGCCGCCGGTGCCCGTCCAGCGACGCCCGGTGAGTTCACGCTCCGAGCCTTCTTGAATGGACGACTGGATCTGACACAGGCAGAGGCGGTCCGCGATCTCGTCAATGCGCAAACTGGACACCAGGCACGGCTGGCACAACGGCAACTGCGAGGCGAGCTGTCACAACGACTCCTGCCCCTCAAGGAACGACTGCTTTCGCTGATCGTGCAACTCGAGTCGACGGTCGAGTTCGTCGAAGACGATATCGAGCCAGAGGGACGTTCGGCTCTTTGCGCCGAGTTATCTGCTGCGGCTGCCGAGCTCGCGGCGCTCACGTCGAGCTACAGGCTCGGACGGCTCGTCGTCGACGGGTTCGGAGTCGCCCTCGTCGGTCGGCCCAACGCTGGAAAGTCGAGCCTGTTCAATCAACTGGTGCGGTCCGAGCGCGCGATAGTCACGGCCACGCCGGGGACGACACGAGATCTGGTCAGCGAGCCGATCGATCTGGACGGCATCCCGGTTCGGCTCGTCGACACGGCCGGACTTCGGGAGACTGAGGATGAGGTCGAGAGGATCGGCGTTGGAAGGACTCGTACGGCGATAGCGGATGCGGACGTCGTTCTGGTCGTGATCGATGGTGTCGGCGACAGCGTTGAGGCCGTGAGGACACTGCTCGACGAAACGGAAGGATCGGCGCGCGTTGTCGCGATCAACAAGCTGGATCTTGGCGATCCAGATCCCTCGCTCGGTGCGACGGTCGAGGCATTCGGGATAGTGCCGGTTCGGGTCTCGGCGCTGACCGGAGAGGGCATTGTGGACGTTCGGCGCGAAGTGGTCGGAATCATCGGAGGCGGTCAGGCGCTCGAGAGTTCCGGGCTCCTCGTGACCAACGCGCGTCACTTCGAGTTGCTCGTGCGCGCGTCGGGGGGACTCGCATCGGCATCTGAATCGCTGTCAGCAGGGTTCAGCGAAGAGATTGCACTCGTCGGACTTCACGAAAGTCTGCGATGTCTTGGCGAGCTCACGGGTGAGACCGTAATCGACGATATTCTCGGCAGGATCTTCTCGACGTTCTGTATCGGAAAGTAGTGACTCTCCGAAGATAGATTCGAGTATTGTCCAGGTAAGGTGAGCGGGAGTCGGCGATACTCACACCGTGGCCGGATCGAACTTGACGGCAGAGTATACGGGACGTACTCCCTTACTGCTCATGAGCAGGGTAGGAAATGCAAGATACTTGTTACGACGAGCATTATGACGTGATCGTGATCGGCGCGGGACACGCCGGCTGCGAGGCCGCCCACGCGGCTGCAAGGCTTGGAGCGAAGACCGCGCTTGTCACTATCAATCTGGACCTCGTTGGGCAGATGTCCTGCAACCCGGCAATAGGAGGAGTAGCCAAGGGACACATGGTTCGCGAGATCGATGCCCTCGGTGGCCTTATGGGCGTCGTTGCTGACCGAACCGGAATCCAGTTTCGATTGCTGAATCGGAGTCGGGGACCAGCCGTGCAGTCGCCGCGGTGCCAGTCGGATCGAGCGCAGTACCGGCTCGAAATGCGGTCGATTCTCGAGAAGACCGCGAACCTGCACCTCAAGCAAGCTGAGGTTGTCGAGCTTCTCGTCGAATCCGGTCGAGCGGTGGGAGTCGAGTTGATCGATTCTCGACGCTTCTCCGCTAGGGCACTGGTGCTGACAACGGGGACCTTTCTAAACGGGCTCGTTCACATCGGGGACCATACCTATTCGGCTGGCCGGTCAGGAGAGGTTCCAGCGCTCCGGCTGGCGGAGTCGGTTCGCCGAATCGGATTCAGAATGGGCCGCCTCAAGACCGGAACGCCGCCCAGGCTCGATGCCCGTAGCATCGACTTCTCCCAAATGGAAAGGCAATATGGCGACGATCCGCCTGTGCCGTTTTCGTTCCGCACTGAACGCATTGACCAGCCTCAACTCTGGTGCCACATCGCGTATACGAATCAACGAGTTCACGATTCGATACGTGAGAATCTGGACCGATCGCCGCTCTTTTCGGGAAAAATAGAGGGTACTGGCCCGCGATACTGTCCGTCGATCGAAGACAAGGTCGTCAAGTTTCCGCAGAAGGACCGGCACCAGCTCTTTCTTGAGCCAGAGGGCCGCGATACTTACGAGACATACATAAACGGACTCTCGACGTCGCTTCCCGTCGACGCCCAGCAAGCGATGCTCGAGGGGATCGCAGGTCTCGAGAACGTGAAGATGCTGCGGCCCGGATATGCAATCGAGTATGACTTTGTCGATCCAACTGAGCTGCGGGCGACGCTCGAGACCAAGAGAGTGGCTGGACTCTTTCACGCCGGCCAGATCAACGGCACGTCGGGGTACGAGGAGGCCGCTGGACAGGGACTCGTTGCGGGAATCAACGCCGCAAGGCAGGCGCTTGGCCAGGAGCAATGGGTTTTCGAACGGAGTACGGGATATGTAGGCGTCATGATCGATGATCTGGTCAGCCGTGGGGCGGATGAGCCCTACCGCATGTTCACTTCGCGGTCGGAGTCGCGTCTCGAACTGAGAATGGACACGGCCGACCGTCGGTTGACGGAAACGGGCCGGTTTCTTGGACTCGTCAACGATGAACACTGGTCGGCATACCTGGCTAAATCGGCGCGCGTCCAGGCCTTGGTGGAGGCTATCGAGGGAGTTCGGGTATCCGTCGGTTCGACCATGGCGGGGAAATTGGCCGGACTGGGAGTCGGCCTGACTGCAACTACGTCACTGGAAGCGCTGCTCAAGCGACCGGAGTTCCACGTGGAGCATCTGCGTTCGGTTCTCGCGGAGAGCGTCACTCTGGGAATGTCCGATGAGGAGATGGGCATCGTCCTGAATGACAGAAAATACGCCGGCTACGTGGCAAGCCAGGCTGCATCTTCGAAGCGAACGCTTGCAGCGCGAGCTAGGCCGATACCCGCGGACTTCGATTTTTCGATAGTTTCCGGCCTTTCGTCGGAGCAAATCGAGAAGCTGACTCGCCAGAAGCCGGAAACCCTTCGTCAGGCTGAAGCTGTCTCGGGAATGACACCGGCTGCATTGAATCTTCTCGCCGTCTACCTCGAGATTGGCGACCGTAGGGTGGCGCGTGGCTGAGTCCGCGTTCCGATTGGCGATTGCATCCGAGGCGCCGAGCTTCGGGTTGAAACTCGACTCGGGCGTCGTTGAGCAGTTCTGCAGTCATTACGAGTTGCTCGTCACCTGGAACCGGAAGTTGAACCTGACGCGCATTGTCGAGCCGAGCGAGGCTGCCCGATTTCACTTTCTAGAGAGCGCGTTTCTTTCGACCCTGATCGCGAGTCCGGCCGCCAAAGGTGGTCGAGTCGTCGACGTTGGATCCGGTGCCGGTTTTCCAGGGCTCCCGCTGGCGTGCGTCTGGAAGGACTGTGAGGTTGTACTGGTCGAACCAAGCGGAAAGCGGGCGGTCTTTCTGAAAGAGGCGATCAGGAAGCTCGGGTTGCGGAGCGTGAAGGTCTTGAACGAGCGGTTTTCGGCCGACCTGATAGCTCGATCTGATGTTCTGGTGACTCGGGCGCTCGATGGCCTCGAAAAGGAACTCGAGGCCATTGTGACGAGCCGCGCTTCGACCGTCGCGCTCTATACCGACCCTACGATACTCGAGCTCGCCCAGCGGCTATCGGAGGACAGGGAGACGACGATCACCGAGATTCCTGGTTCGAAGAACCGACGAATTGGGCTCCTGTCGCGCCGCGACTAGAAAGCTAGGTGCCGAAGCGACCCCGGCTGGGTTCTGGCGAGTTGCTGCAGTCCGGATCGGGTGACACGTGAGCTACGAGGTGACATGTGCCGCGAAGCTGTTTCACGTGGAACGCGCAACCTTTTCTCCGAATCTTCGATCATGGGGCGAGGCCGGAACAGATTGAAGTGCAGCACGGGCATGGTGTATTTCACTCGCCTGCGTATGTGGTACGCTTCGCGCTCCTCCGACGAGCCTCCAGTAGCACAAAATGGGACGAGTCATAGCCATCGCCAACCAGAAGGGCGGGGTCGGCAAGACGACAACTGCCATCAACCTTTCGGCCTGTCTCGCGGTCGCGGGAAGCCGCGTCCTGCTCGTGGACGCCGATCCGCAGGCCAACAGCACCAGTGGGCTCGGTTTGAGGGGACAGCACCAGCGAAGCCTCTACCACGCGCTGGCCATGGGCGAGTCGCTTGACCGCATCGAGATTCCTACCGGTCTCGATGGGTTCTTCCTAGTCCCGTCCGAACGCAATCTCGCTGGCGCCGAAATTGAGCTCGTCGAGATCGAGCGCCGTGAGTACCGACTTCGCGAGATTCTCGAGCTGCATCGCGAGCGATTCGACTATGTGTTGATCGACTGCCCTCCCAGCCTCGGGCTTCTTACGCTCAACGCCCTGACGGCCGCCGATTCGGTGCTCGTTCCAATTCAGTGCGAGTACTTCGCCCTCGAGGGCGTGTCGGAGCTGTGGGACACACTGATCAGAATTCGCCGCAGCCTCAACCCGACACTTGCGGTTGAGGGATTTCTGCTGACGATGTTCGACGAGAGAACCAATCTGTCGAATCAGGTGATGGCCGACCTGCGCGACTTTCTCGGCACGCAGGTCTTCGAGACATCGATTCCAAGAAACGTACGTCTCGCAGAGGCACCGAGCCACGGCCAGCCAATCATTCTCTATGATCCAAAATGTCGTGGATCGGAGAGTTACGTGAATCTCGCCAAGGAGGTCCTCGCCAATGACAAGAAGAGCGCTCGGCAGGGGAATTAACGCGCTCTTTCAGGAGCCGGTAGCGTCCGAAACGGGCGAGGTTCTTAAGGAGATCGACCTGGACCTCCTGGAACCCAGTGCGGACCAACCGAGAACGGTCTTCCGAGAGCGAAAGCTCGATGAACTGGCGGCGTCAATCCGAGCTAACGGAATCGTCCAGCCGCTCCTCGCACGCCGTCGCGGTGATCGCTACCAGATCATCGCAGGAGAACGACGATGGCGAGCCGCCCAGCGCGCAGGACTGTCGAAGGTTCCCGTCGTGGTTCGAGAGATTCCGGACGAACGCGTACTCGAACTCTCATTGATCGAGAACATCCAGCGCGAGGAACTCAACCCGATCGAAGAAGCCAACGCTTATCGTCGCTTGATTGACGGGCTCGGCATAACCCAGGAGGACGTTGCTCGGCGGGTCGGGCGCGATCGATCCTCCGTGACGAATTATCTCCGACTTCTCAAGCTGCCCGAGGAACTGCAACAGTGGGTCGAAGAAGATCGGCTTTCAATGGGACACGCTCGAGCATTGCTCGGCCTCGAGACTCCGGAGATTCAACGAGAGCTGGCTGTCGAAGTCATCGCTCGCGGGCTCTCTGTTCGTGAGACCGAGCGGGCTGTGAAGCGACAGTTGGTGGAGATCGCCAAACGGACGCCAGGTGCTGGCTCCTCTTCCGGAGCCGGACGTTCTGCGGCGCTCGCGTCCGATGCTAACCAGCGCGCAGCTGAGGAAAAGCTCAGCCGGCGGCTTGGCACCAAAGTCCGAATCACGCCGATGAAACAGGGAGGCAAGATCGAGATCGTCTTCTATTCAGACGCCGAGCTCGACAATATCTATTCGATCATCATGGGAACATAGGCGGACTCGGGAAGAAGTTGCACACGCCGACGCCGGCCCCTGAACCGGAAATCCAGGACGGACAGACTTGAAGCGAGGTAGCCAATGCTATTACGAAGAAAGAGCAATGGGGGCGGAGATGGTTTTGGCGGCATACTTTCCGAAGGTACCGAGATAGACGGCGAGGTCCGATTCGCCGACGAACTTCGAGTGGACGGTAAGATCACCGGGCGTGTGCAGTCCGAACGGGGCAGACTCCTCGTTGGCGAAACGGGCCACGTCGAGGCTGAAGTCTATGTCGCCGTGGCATCTATCAGCGGCACGATGAGCGGCACGCTCGTCGCGGCCACCAAAGTCGAGATCCACGCGACAGGCCGCTTTTACGGAAATATCCATGCCCCGGCCCTGATCATTGAAGAGGGTGCGGTTTTCGAAGGTAACTGCGAAATGGCGGGCAAGATTGACGCCCATGTTTCGAGTGAAGATCCCGCCTCCCAAGCCCCGGACCGGATGGATCACAAGCCCGAAATTGCCGAGGCGGCGACCCGGTAAGTCTGTCCAGGGTCTTCGCTGGCTATTAAACAATAGTATTTAAAGGAGATCCGGTGGCCAAGCGCCTGACCGAGATGGTTTCCTGCGCTGGTTGAGCGTCGAAGATCGCCCCGCGCGATCTGGCTCAGGTTCTGAGCCGACTGCCCAAACAGCCTGCAGACTCCAGATTGCTCGTTGGATTCGACACGGCGGACGATGCCGGCGTCTTTCTCCTACGGGACGATCTGGCCTTGGTCCAGACTGTCGACTTCTTTACCCCAATTGTAGATAACCCCTTTGTTTATGGACAAATAGCGGCGCTCAACTCATTGAACGACGTCTGGGCCATGGGCGGAGAGGCCGTCACGGCGCTTTCAGTTGCCGCCTTTCCGAGAAAGGGCGTCTCGTTCGACATCCTTGAACAGATATTCGCCGGAGGCCTTCAAGTCCTTTCGGCAAACGGCGTGACACTTCTCGGAGGCCATACGGTTGACGATGCCGAGATCAAGTTCGGGTATGCCATCACCGGAACGGTTGACCCGAATCGAATCCTCCGGAATGCAGGTGCCCGTCCAGGTGATGCAATCGTCCTCACCAAGCCAATTGGCACGGGTATCGTCAGCACGGCGATCAAATACAACCGTGCGCCGGACGACTCCGTTGAAGCCGCCCTCTCGACGATGCTTCACTCGTCGAGATCGGCAGCGCGGCTTGCCGTCGCTCTCGGTGCTGCTGGTGCTACCGACGTGACGGGGTTTGGGCTGATGGGCCACGCCTACGAGATGGCAGTCGCGAGCAGGGTCGAGATCGAGTTTCGAGCATCTGCCATCCCTCTTCTCCCGAATGTAGCTGAGCTAGCCAGGAAGAAGAACGTGACTCGCGGCGACGTCACGAATCGGGAGTATGTCGAAGGACACGTGCGAATTGACCCTCGAGTGGCTGCAGACCTCGTGAAGGTACTTTTCGACCCGCAGACCGCCGGAGGGCTCCTGGTTTCGCTTTCTCCCGCCGATGCCGAATCCTACGTTGAGGCCGTGCGCGCCGACGGTTACGCGAAAGCTGCGGTCATTGGGACGTGCCTGGAATCCGATTCAGCAGGCTTCGTTTCCGTAGTTCCCTGACGGCGACGTCGAGGGATCCAAGACAGAGCTGCCCGCGGAGACCAAGTAGCGGACCCACCGCCTGTAATGGGCCGCCACTCCGACCAGGACGCGCAATTACGCCAGTTTCTCTTGTGCAACTCTGTTTAGGGTGCTAATTATTTGCACAAGGGATATGGCGGTCTTGTTCACACACGTATCCGGCTCGCACAAGGGCCGCGTCGATCGGTTCTCGGACACGGTCGAACGTATCCGAATTGGCCGGGCGGCGGATTGCGAAGTCCGTCTCTCGCCGGCCGACACGGTCGTATCGTCACATCATGCGGTCGTGAACCTGACTCCGAGGGGTTACGTCATTCAGGACCTCGCGAGCAGAAACGGTACACTCGTGAACGGCCAGGCCGTTGAACGTGCGCCTGTCTCGGGCAGTGACCTCGTGCAGCTCGGATTTGGCGGTCCGCAGGTCAGATTCGACATAGTAGATGAGCCGGGTCGAGCAAAGGCCGAAGCGGATTTCTCGATCCTCGGTGCCGTACTCGAGGCCGGTGACGTTATCGGGAAATACATGGCGACGTACCTGAACGAGTTTGGGCTTACAGCTAGCAAATTCAACACGTTACAGGTACTCCACGGGGAACCGCGACGCACCGTGACCCAGAATGACCTGAGCACGAAGCTGACGGTGACCGGTGCAAGCATCACCGGCGTGCTCGACCGCCTTGAGCGTGACAACCTTGTCGCACGCGAATCCCACCCGACCGACCGTCGAGCCAACCTCGTGCGACTGACCGACGAAGGCGAAACCCTCGTTCAGAACGCATCCGATCTTCACGCGATCCGCACGCAGGAGCTCATCTCGGTACTGACCGACGACGAGAAACGAGTACTCCTCGAGCTGCTCGGAAAGCTCGTCGAAGCCGCGCGAAAAAAATCTTTGGAGCCCGGGCAACCTCGACACTCAATCGGCGTCTAAGCCTCACGAAGACGGTCGGGAACTGATGAGTTCAGTCTCCCGACCTTGTTTTTGACCAGATCGTTAGGTAGTTAATAGTTTGAGAGTTGATTTGTGATCGACACACCTGAAAATCCTACCCCGCGCTCGACGTCGCCGACGGACGATATGGCGTTGAGCTGAAAGCGGAGATTGCCCATCGCATCCGTACCCACCCGAGAAAAGCACCCTCATCTGCCCGGCCTTTTTGGGACCTACTTACCAGAAAGACCGGGCTCCTACCTTTTCATGGCCCCTTTCTGAACATCCGCAACGATTTGACCGCCGTAAAGAGCCAAATGCTCTCCCAATCGTGTACCAGTCTTTGACCATCCTTGACTTGACGACCAGCCGCCCGGTCAAATGATCGGACATGTCGCTTGAAAAAGAACTATCTGTCGCTGTCGACCTGGCACGCAAAGCCGGCGCCGTTCTCCTCCAGTTCTATAGCGGTGAGACTGGTGTCGAGTGGAAGGACGAACGCGAGCCCGTCACGGCGGCCGATCGGGCCGCGAACACGCTAATTGTCGATGAGCTGGCGCGGTTGTTCCCCGATGACGGCATTCTCGCCGAGGAAACGCCCGACACGACTGGCCGATTGCGGCATGATCGGCTCTGGGTGATCGATCCGATGGACGGCACCAAGGAGTTCATCAAGAAGAACGGCGAATTCTCGGTGATGATAGGACTGGCGATCGATGGTCGCGCGACGGTCGGAGCCGTGTACCAACCAACGCGGGACCGCCTGTTCTACGGATGCGTCGGCACCGGAGCCTTCCTCGTCCACGAGGGCGGAGAACCGATAGCTCTGTCGGTCAGCTCGACCGACGACACCAGGACCATGTCAGTCGCCGTCAGCCGCTCTCACCGAAGTCCTGAAATCGACGCGGTGCGCTCCGCGCTCGGTATCGAGCGCGAGGTCCGGTCCGGAAGCGTAGGACTCAAGGTCGGTCTCATCTGCGAGCGGCTCTGCGACCTCTACATCCACCCGAGTCCGCAAACGAAGCAATGGGACTCGTGCGGACCCGAGGCCATACTCGTCGCGGCAGGCGGGCGGATGACGGACCTCCAGGGCAATCCGTTCGTCTACAACCGAACGGACCTCTACAACCGGCACGGCATTCTTGCTACTAACGGCCGCGCCCACGAGCGCATCCTCGAACGTGTTGCCGAGGTCTTCGCCGCCTGAACCTCGGCGACCGGCCACTTACGGCTCCGCGTTCCATCGCGACGCGCGGAAATATCGCCCGATGGCACGCCGCAGCAGTCCCGATCCACTTCCAGAGTCTGTCGAGGCGCATCGCGACATTGCGTGGCGGCGATTGCCCGAGCTCGCCGTCGACACGGTCGAGGAAGCCGAGCGCTTTGTGACGTCGGTCGGGATTGCGTGGACGCTCACCGACGTCCGCACGCCCGGACCGTCGCTCTACATCGCGGTGTGCGGGCGTCGCGATGCGCACATGCCGCCAAACGTGCAGAAAGATCCGGAAGCGTCGGCGGCATGGGTGCTCAAGGACGACCTCGCTCGACGCGGCAGGGTCTTCTACGGGAAAGTGCTTCGCAAACGGTCGACGCTCATCGCCCGAGAGCTCATCACGCCCGTCCACGCTCTGCTCGGCATTCCGAAAAAGGACGAGCGAACCCGTCTCTCACCCGACGCACGCGCCGTGCTCGCCGTCCTTCGAAAAGAATGGGAGATGGCGTCGGCGGACCTCAGGAAAGACTCGGGAATCAACGATCGCGCGCGATTCAACAAGGCAATGGACGAGCTGCAGGCGTGCATGAAGGTCATTCCGGCCGAGGTCCTCTACGTTCCGAAGTTCACTTACATCTGGGCGCTGGCCGAGGGCCGGTTCGTCGACGAGCTGCGCGCGAAGATGAAACGCGCCGATGCCCTCGGTCAACTCGCGCGCGCCTACCTCGGCGCGGCCGGGCAGACCGCGCGCGGCGAGCTCTCGTCCGTCCTCGGAATCGGCCGCGCTGAAGCGGGAAAGGCCAATCACGAACTTGTTGACGAGGGATTCGCAATACGCGTGTCGGACGGCGTCTATCGCCTCGCGTCGCTTGGAAGATAACAGGCATCGCGGATCGTTCGGATTTGGCGGATCAACGCGGATCTGAAGCTGCATCGCAGATCCGCGCCAATCCGCATCATCCGCGTCATCCGCGATGCCTCTTCGTACCGCTCCTCGTCCACGTGGCTGGCGCTGCTATACTCCGCGCTCCTATGAAACGCTTTGCCGCCTTCGATCCGCCCGAGTACCTCAACTGGACCGCCGATCCAACCCAGGTCGCCGCGTACGCCGAGACCCTTTCGCGCAATCCCGAGCGCCACGCCGTCGTCGCCGCGCTGACCGTCGAGCAACTCCTCGCTCTATACGCCGGCCTCGTCCGCAACCGCTTTCACGACGTAGCGCTAAAACGCTGGGTGCAGACCGGCGTGATCTCGAAAGCGTGGCTCGGCACCGGCGAAGAAGCCACCACGATCGGCGGCGTCCACGCACTCGAACCCGACGACGTCGTCGCGCCGATGATCCGCAACGCCGGCGCATGCCACGAGAAGGGAATGTCGGTTGCCGACATGCTCCGCGGTTACCTGGCAACCGCGGACTCGCCGAACGCCGGCCGCGACCTCCACATTGGCGACATCACGCACCACGTCGTCGGACCGATCAGCCACGTCGGCGCAATGGTTCCCGTGATGACGGGCATAACCCTGACCTTCAAGCTCACCGGCGAGCGGCGCATCGGAATGACGTGGGTAGGCGACGGCTCGGCAAAAACCGGCGAATTCTACGAAGGAATGAACCTTGCGGCGCAGCAGCGCGTCCCGCTCATCGTCGTCATTCAGAACAACCAGGTCGCGCTCGGAACGAAACTCGGACAACATCATCGCGGTTCGTTCGCCGACTGGCCGCGGGCTTTCGGAATCGAGGGCGGCGTCTTCGACGGCAACAACGTGCTCGACGCCTACGCTGCGACGAAGCTTGCTGCCGATGCGTGCCGGGAAGGCCGCGGACCGGTCATGCTCATCGCCGAGACTTTTCGCATGGGCGGACACGCCACCCACGATGAGCGTGAAGCCCGTGCGACGTTTCCCGCAGAGTGGTTCGTCGAGTGGGGGAAGCGCGACCCGATCGGACTCTACGAAGAGCACCTCGCCGGAATCGGTATCGCCCGCGAGCGACTGGCCGAGGTGGAAGCCAGTGTCGAGCTCGAGATCGACGCCGCCGAACGCGAGGCGCTCGCGAGTCGCGACCTCGGCATGCCGGCGCCCGAATCCGCGGCCCGCGGCGTCTTCTTCGAAGGCTGATCCACCCGCCATCGGCCGCCGCTGCGACGCATTGTGGCCGGGAGAGAATTCCTATGTCCGATCAATCGAATCCGAAATTCACGAACCTTCTCGCCGGCGAGACCAGCCCGTACCTGCTTCAGCATGCCCACAACCCGGTCAACTGGTTCCCGTGGGGCGAAGAAGCCATCGCCGCGGCGCGCGCTTCCGACAAACCGATCCTCCTGAGCATCGGTTATTCGGCGTGCCACTGGTGCCACGTCATGGAACGCGAGTCGTTCGAGGACGAGGCGACGGCGGCGCTCATGAACGAACTCTTCGTCAACATCAAGGTCGATCGCGAAGAGCGTCCCGACATCGACTCGATCTACATGCACGCGGTGCAGATGATGACAGGCCACGGCGGATGGCCGCTGACGGTCTTCCTGCGCCCCGACGGCGCGCCCTTCTTCGGCGGAACCTACTTTCCGCCCGAGAACCGCCACGGCATGACCGGCTTCCCGACACTGCTCGAGCGCGTCGCCGAGATCTACCGCACGCGGCGCGACGAAATCGACAAGCAGGCGGCCGCGATGGTCGAAACGCTGCGCGCGACGACGAAAATGCCTCCGCGCGAGGGCGATCTGAATTTCGCAATCCTGGACGACGCCTTCCGCTCGTCGACTCGGACCTTCGATCCGAAGGACGGCGGCTTCGGCCGCGCTCCGAAGTTCCCCGCCGCGATGTTGATGGACTTCCTCCTGCGATACCACGCGCGAACCGAGCGACCCGACGCGCTCGCAATGGTCGAGCACACGCTCGAGAAGATGGCGCACGGCGGTATCTACGATCAGATTGGCGGTGGTTTCGCGCGCTACGCGACCGACGACCGGTGGCTCGTGCCTCACTTCGAGAAGATGCTCTACGACAACGCGCAATTGGCGCGCGTCTACAGCGACGCATACAAACTCACGGGCAAGCCGCTCTATCGCCGAATCGTCGAAGAGACTCTCGATTACGTCGTGCGCGAGATGACGGACGAGGTCGGCGCCTTCTATTCCGCGCAGGATGCCGACAGCGAGGGCGTCGAGGGCAAGTTCTACGTCTGGTCCGTTGACGAGGTCACCGAAGTTCTCGGCGAGGAAGACGGACGCCTGTTCTGCTCGTACTTCGACGTGACGAAGGGCGGGAACTGGGAGCACGCGAACATCCTCAACGTCCCCCGAGATATCGAGTCGGTTGCCCGAATTGAAGGCGTGTCGGTCGAGCGGTTGCAGCAGGCCATCGATCGCGGCCGGCGCGAGCTCTACGGCGTCCGTTCGAAGCGCGTCTGGCCCGGACTCGATGACAAGACGTTGACGTCGTGGAACGGCATGATGCTGCGGGCATTTGCCGAGGCGGGTGTGGCACTGGAACGCGACGACTACGTCGACGTCGCGCGAAGGAACGCGGATTTCATTCTGAAGCACCTGAAGCGTGACGGGCTGCTGCTGCGCACGTACAAGAACGGATCGTCGAAGCTCAACGGCTATCTCGAGGACTACGCGTTCACGATCGAAGGCCTCGTGTCGCTCTACGAAGCGACGTTCGAGCTTCGGTGGCTGCTGGAAGCGAAGTCGCTCGCCGACACGATGGTCGCGGAGTTCTGGGACGACGCCGAAGGGGGATTCTTCTTCACCGGCAACGCCCACGAAGAGCTCATTCGCCGCACCAAGGAGCTCGAGGACAACGCGACGCCGTCGGGCAATTCGTCTGCCGCGTGGGGATTGCTCCGGCTGTCGGAACTGACGGGCAACCTCGACTACCGCGACCGGGCCGAGACGGTTCTCGAGGCCGTCGGCGGCGCGCTCGGTCAGTATGCGCGCGCGTTTGGCCACTCGCTGTGCGCGCTCGACACGATGCTGTCTACGTCGATCGAAGTCGCCCTCGTCGGCGATCCGGCGGACGAGGCGACGCGGGCGCTCGCTGGCGAAGTCCGACGGCGCTACATCCCGGGGATCGTGGTTGCCGGCGCGGCGCCGGGCGACTCTGCGGCGGCTGAGGCGATTCCGGTGCTTCGCGATCGCGGGCTCGTCGACGGCCGGCCCGCTGCCTATGTCTGCCAGGACCGCACGTGCGGCCTGCCGGTCACGACGGTCGAGGCGCTCGCCGCGCAACTCGACGCGATCTGACTTCCCCGTTTTTGAGCCGCGAGCGGTAGCGAAGCGTCCGCACAGACACTCTCGGCAATCGTATGTATTGTTCGGACTGCAGGAGCGCCCGCTCACGGCGTCTGTACGGACGCTCGCTACCGCTCGCGGCTCAAAAAACGGGGAGGACGCTATCACCCGCGGCTCAGGAGCTTCGCCACCACGGGCCGATTCGATTCGAGGAACCGCACGTCGTCGAGTTCCTCCGCCGTTACCCACGCGACGTCACCCGCATCGAGCAGCTGCAGCTCGCCGGCCGTCCACCGGCACCAGTAGAACACCACGAACACAGCGGTCGTCTCGGTCCGCGCGACGTTGACGGCGTGGAACGGGTCCCCCACCGCGATCTCGATCCCGAGCTCCTCGCGGACCTCCCGCACGAGCGCGTCCTCGGGCGACTCCCCGAACTCGACTTTTCCCCCCGGGAACTCCCACCACCCGGCCATGAACTTCCCCACGGGCCGCTCGGCGATGAGGATGCGGCCGTCCTCGCCCTCGATCATCGCCGCCACGACCACCTGCGTCTCGTGTTCCATGGCCGCCCACAGTACCAGAACCCCGAGCGGTAGCGAGGGGCCGGCCATATGTTGCGTCGTTCGCGAGACGGATTGACGGCCCCTCGCTACCGCTCGGGGTTCCGGTTCGTGTACGACTTACGCTCTCTGCCTTGACTCGCCCATGCCCGTCCATATAATGCCCTGTTCTTCCGCACGCCATCTCTTCTCGTGCGGGCATCTGTACACCGCAGCTTCCTGGAGGAAACGCGACACACATGGACGCAAAGACGGTCATGCATTTCGCCGTCGACCAGCAGGTGAAGTTCGTCGACATCCGGTTCACCGACCTTCCCGGCTCGTGGCATCACTTGACGTTCCCGATCTCGCAGATCAACGAGAGCACCTTCGAAGAGGGCCTCGGCTTTGACGCATCCAGCCTTCGCGGCTGGGCGTCGATCAACGAATCGGACATGCTGATGATCCCCGATCCGACGCGCTTCTGGGTGGATCCGTTTTTCGAAGAGCCTACGCTCTGCCTGTTCGCGAACATCGTTGACCCGCTGACCAAAGAAGGCTACGGCCTCGATCCGCGCTCGGTAGCCCGCCGCGCGGAGGCCTACCTCAACTTCACGGGAATCGCCGAAGGCTGCTTCTTCGGTCCCGAAGCCGAGTTCTTCATCTTCGACAAGGCGTCGTACCACAACCGTCCCGAGTCGTCGGGATACGATCTCGACAGCGGCGAGGGGCACTGGAATTCGGGCCGTCCCGACGAGAACCTCGGCTACCGGATCCGCCAGAAGGAAGGCTACGTGCCGCTTCCGCCCGCGGACTCGCTGCACGACCTGCGCTCCGACATCTCCCAGAACCTCCAGGACGTCGGCATCGAGCCTGAATGCCACCACCACGAAGTGGCTTCGGGCGGACAGTGCGAGATCGACTTCCGGTTCGGGACGCTGCTTGGCACCGCCGACAACGTCATGCTGTTCAAGTACATCGTCCGCAACACGGCGTACTACTACGGCAAGGCCGCGACCTTCATGCCGAAGCCGATCTTCGGCGACAACGGCTCGGGAATGCACTGCCACCAGTCGCTCTGGAAGGGCGGCGAGCCGCTGTTCGCCGGAGACAAGTACGCCGGGCTCTCCGAGATGGCCCTCCACTACATCGGCGGCATCCTCCGCCACGCGCCGGCGCTTGCCGCGTTCGCCGCTCCGACGACGAACAGCTACAAGCGGCTCGTGCCGGGCTACGAGGCGCCGACTCGACTGGCGTACTCGCGCCGGAACCGTTCGGCCGCTTGCCGAATCCCGATGTACTCGCAATCGCCGAAGGCGAAGCGCGTGGAAGTGCGCTTCCCCGACGCGTCTTGCAATCCGTATCTCGCCTTCGCCGCCATGCTGATGGCCGGCCTCGACGGCATCCAGAACCGGATCGATCCGGGCGAGCCGCTCGACAAGGACATCTACGATATGTCGCCGGAGGAGCTGGCCCACGTGAAGGAGCTTCCGGGCTCACTCGAGCGGGCGCTCGACGCTCTCGAAGCCGACCACGAGTTCCTGCTCAAGGGCGACGTCTTCACGCCGACGCTCATCGAGCGCTGGATCGCGTACAAGCGCGAGAAGGAAGTCGAGCCGATCCGAATGCGTCCTCACCCGCTCGAGTTCGCAATGTACTTCGACTGCTAGTTCGAAGATTCTGACCACCGAGATGAGCACCGGTACTGGCACCGGTGCTCATCGCTTTTTCCAAGGCTTTTTCCGTATGACCAATCGAAAGTCCCGCAACGACCTCCGCAACGTCGCCATCATCGCCCACGTCGACCACGGCAAGACGACCCTAGTCGACGCAATGCTCCACCAGTCCGGCCTTTTCCGCGCGCACGAATCCGTCAACGAGCGCGTGATGGACAGCATGGATCTGGAGCGCGAGCGCGGCATCACGATCATGGCGAAGAACACCGCGGTGCGGTTCGGGGACTACAAGATCAACATCCTCGACACGCCGGGCCACGCGGACTTCGGCGGCGAGGTCGAGCGCGTGCTCTCGATGGTCGACGGCGTGCTGCTGCTCGTCGACAGCTCCGAAGGCCCGCTGCCGCAGACTCGCTACGTGCTCTCGAAGGCGCTCGGGCTCTCGTTGCCGGTGATCCTGGTCATCAACAAGATCGACCGCCAGGACGCGCGCTGCGAGGAAGTCGTGTGCGAGACGTACGACCTCTTCATCGACCTCGACGCGACCGAGGAGCAGATCGACTTTCCGACGCTCTACACGAACGCGCGCGCGGGCACGGCGACGCTCGACCTGGCGCAGCCGGGCACGGACCTCCGCATTCTCTTCGAAGAGATCATCAAGACGATTCCGCCGCCGTTCGTGGAAAAGGAAGCGCCGCTGCAGATCCTCATCTCGAACATCGACTACAACGAGTACGTGGGACGGCTCGCGATCGGCCGCATCGTGGCTGGTACCGTTACCGCCCCGTCGGACGTGACGCTCTGCCGTCGCGACGGGACGTTCGTGAAGGGCCGGACGACGATGCTCTACACCTACGAGGGTCTCGAGCGCGTGAACGTGCCGATGGCCGAGGCGGGCGAGATCGTGGCGATGACGGGATTCGCGGACGTCGAGATCGGCGAGACGATCTCGTCGGCGGACGACCCGGTGGCGCTGCCGCCGCTGCACATCGACGAGCCGACGATCGCGATGATGTTCGGCGTGAACACGTCGCCGTTCGCGGGCAAGGACGGCCAGCACGTGACGTCGCGGAAGATCCGCGACCGGCTGGCGCGCGAGGTGCTCGGCAACGTCGCGATCCGGATCGACGAGACGGATTCTCCGGACACGTTCAAGGTGTCGGGTCGCGGCGAGCTGCAGCTCGCGATCCTCATCGAGATGATGCGTCGCGAGGGATTCGAGGTGCAGGTGTCGAAGCCCGAGGTGATCACGCGCGAGGTGGACGGCAAGACCGAGGAGCCGCTCGAGATGGCGGTGATCGACGTGCCCGAGACGTTCATCGGAGTGGTGACCGAGGCGCTCGGACGCCGCAAGGGCAAGATGGTGAAGATGGTGAACCACGGCAAGGGCCGCGCGCGGCTCGAGTTCGAGATCCCGTCGCGCGGGTTGATCGGCTTCCGCTCCGAGTTCATGACGAACACGAAAGGCACGGGGCTCATCAACACGCTGTTCCACGGCTGGACGCCCTGGCAGGGACCGATTCCGTCGCGGATGACGGGCGCGTTGGTAGCGGATCGTCCGGGACCGGCGACGACGTACGCGCTGTTCAACCTGCAGGAGCGGGGCGATCTCTTTGCGAAGCCCGGGACGCAGGTCTACGAGGGAATGGTCGTCGGCGAGAACTCGCGTGATGCGGATCTCGACGTGAACGTCGTGCGCGAGAAGAAGCTGACGAACATGCGCGCGAGCTCGGCGGACGACGCGATGCGGTTGGTGCCGTACCGTGAGCTGTCGCTCGAGCAGGCGCTCGAGTTCATCCGTGAGGACGAGCTCGTCGAGGTGACGCCGAAGTCGATCCGCATGCGAAAGCGCGTGCTGGCCTCGAACATGCGGCCGAAGTGGAAGCAGTAGGCGGAACCCCGAGCGGTAGCGAGGGGCCGGCCGTCCAACTCAACTAAGGTGAGTTGCACCGCCGGCCCCTCGCTACCGCTCGGGGTTCTGGTCGTCCGCCTCGCGCGTCTTCACAAACGCCACCGCAAAGAGCGTCCCCAGCACCAGGTCCACGACCGCGGCTGCGAGTATCAGCTCGTTCACTCGCCCAAACCCGAATAGCACGATCACCGCGATCCCGAAGCTGAACTTCTCGATCACCGACGGGATCATCAGCAGCCGGTACCGCACCGGATCCCTCGCCATGATCAGGAACGCGACCTGCCACGCCACGGCCACCCCGATGAAGCCGTAGTAGTACTCCGGATGCGTGATCGCCGGCGGAAAATCCTGCCCGGTCTTGCCCTCCGTGAAGTACATGGGCAGCAACGCAAGCAGTCCATAGACCCCCGCGATCAGGAAGACGCGCTGAGCAAACTTCATCGGTCCGTCACCCTCCTGGCATTGCTCACAATCCGTTCAGGATCGATCGGACGACCCGGATCCTGCCGGAGTCGGCCATGTACAGGTTCCCGTCGCCATCACCCGCCAGTCCCCGTGGCTGGAAGCGAGCAGCGGACAGCGGCCCCCCGTCACCAAAGTACTCCCCCGATCCGACCAGTTCACCTGCCACGAACTCGATGGTCTTGCGCCGCTTCAGGATGACCCGAAGCGAGTAGCTGGGGACGTCGAATGGCAGGGCTCCGTACTGGTTGTTGGCGAGCACGAGGTTCCCACGCTCGGTGTAGACGAGTCCGCGGGGGCTCACGGTGGCTTCGCGAGCCGGTCTGCCGTCACCGCTCGAGCCGGGCATGTCGGCGTCCCCTGCCAGGACCTTCACGACGCCGGTGCCAGGGTCGACCCGATAGATCTGGCTGCGGCTGCTCACGGTGAGCCGTCCATCCGGCGCGACGACGATGTGGTTCGGCGCTTCGAACGGACTGGGAAATGTCGCGACGGTGGTCAGCCGACCGTTTTGCAGGCTCAGTTTCATCATCCGGGCGGGCGTGGTCTGGTCGAGGATGTAGAGCCGCCTCCGGCCGTCGAGCGCCAGGCCGATCGGATCAAAGAGCGCGAACGGAATGTCCGACGGTCCCGCGGAACGCGACACGCCCCCGGCGACCGTCTCGATGATTCCCGTCGCCGCATCGATACGCCGGATGCGCCGGTTTCCGGAATCGGCGACGAATACATGCCCGTCCGCATCGACCGCGATCCCGGAGGGTCGCGAGAGCAGGGCAGCGGTCGCCGGGCCGCCATCGCCCCCGAATCCGTCCTCGCCCGTTCCGGCGACGATCGAAAGCTCGCCGCTCACCGCGTCGATTCGGAGCACGTGATTCGAGCGCGCCAGAAAGACGTTGCCGTCGCCGTCGACCGCGATGAACTCGGCTCCAAGCCACGCGCTCGTTGCGGGGCCGGACGTCTCGTCCGGGACGTTGCGCCCGGTGCCGGCCACCGTACCGATGATCCCCGCGCCGTCCACGCGACGCACCCGTGAACCCAGTTGCTCGGCGATCAGCAGGTTCCCGCCGCCATCGGAAGCGATGGCCACCGGGTACGCCAGTCGAGCCGCCACGGCGGGACCGCCGTCGTCCGTCGAGCCCTGTTCGCCGGTCCCGGCGATGAGCGTGGATTGACCCGTCGCGTACGCGATTCGGCTCACGTGCCAGTAGGAAGAATTGACCACGATGCAATGTTCGGGACCATCGGGGATGACGTCGACGGATCCGTACGCCGCCTCGCTGTATTCGACCAGGACCTCCGTCGCTCGGGTTCCGGCGTCGTAGCGTGCAATCTGGCCGGACGTGTCGAGACACATGAGGATCCCGCCGTTTCCGTCGCTGGCGATGCCCGTTTGACCGGAATACGGCGGCTCGCCAACGGAGACGATCTCAACCGTTCCCGAGGCCCGATCGACACGGTAGACCTTCCCATCCGGAAAGTCCGAGTTGAAGTAGGTCGACACGAGCAGCGTGCCGTCTGAGGCCACGGCCACATCGACGGGTTGGAAGAACTCTCGAATCTCGAGCGTCTCGATACGCCGCGTCACCGGGTCGACGCGGCGGACTCTGAAGTTTCTCCAGTCCGCAATCAGGAGGGCGCCGTCGGTATCGATCGCCAGACCACGCGGAGAGTCCAGTGAGGCGGCCAGGGCCGGCCCGCCGTCGCCCCCGAAGCCGGGAACGCCCGTTCCCGCGTACGTCGTGATCTCTCCGGTGAGGACGTCGATCCTGCGGACGCGATTGTTCCACCCGTCGCTCACGAACACGTTCCCGCCGGCGTCGACGGCGAGACCCGTCGGACCGAGGCCGACACCGGGCGCCGTCGCCGGCCCGCCGTCGCCGACGTATGGAAACCCGCCCCCGACGGACGTGATGTTTCCGTACGACATGTCGGAGAAGCGAGGCGCCAGGATGTGGAATTTCGTCTGTGCGACGCCTGCCGACGTGCGAATCGACAGCGTCCGCCCTCCGGCGAACCGCATCGGAGGCACCGTAAACCGCAGTCGCGCAGCGCTTTCGACCTTGACGGCCCCGACCAATGCATCGCCAAGCGTGATCTCGACGTCAGCCGTGAAGTTCGCGCCGTCGACCGCGACCTCGACGCCGCCCGCGAGCGGCGAGCGGTCGACGCTGAGCGCAGTGATTCGCGGAGCCGCTGACTCTCCCGCCGTTGACGCGGGCGTCGCGAGAACCGGACCGGCAAGAAGGAGCCCGAGCGCGAGAGCGAGCGTGCGACGATGCATAAGGGTTCTCCGGTCTACCGTTTTCGAGCCGTACGATTCAACCAGAATAATGCCTCTTGCGCGAAGCGCCTTGGAGTGCGGCGCGGAGCGCCGCTTTGGATTGTCTCC